>JBJMLY010000001.1:0-2452 GCA_045805025.1 Cytophagaceae bacterium
AAAGGGTGTCGGGCGCATCCGTTGAAATCGGCGGAACTATAAAAAGCCGGATTGGGAAAGGTTTCCTGATCCTGCTGGGTATTGCCCAGGAAGACACCCGAGAAGATGTGGAGTGGCTTAGTAAAAAAATAGCGGCTATGCGAATTTTCAACGACGCAGAGGGCAAAATGAATCTGGAATTAAAAGAGGTACAGGGAGAAGTTCTTGTCATCAGTCAGTTTACCTTGCATGCAAGCACAAAAAAGGGAAACAGACCTTCCTTTATTCAGGCAGCAAGGCCCGAGCTGGCGATTTCATTATATGAAAATTTTATCCTTGCGTTGGAAACAGAATTAAACCAGACCATCCTGACCGGAGAGTTCGGCGCCGATATGCAGGTAAGCCTGGTCAATGACGGACCCGTCACTATTATTATTGATTCTAAAAACAGGATCTGAGATCCGGAAAATAAAAATGAGTACTATGACCATAGAACAAGCACAACAGGAAGTGGACAACTGGATTAAAACGAAAGGCATCCGTTACTTTAACGAACTTACCAATATGGCCATTCTTACCGAAGAGGTAGGAGAAGTAGCCAGGATCATCGCCAGAAAATATGGGGAACAGTCTTTCAAAAAGGAAGATGAAAGCATTAACCTGGCCGACGAGTTTGCCGATGTGTTGTTTGTATTAATTTGTCTGGCCAATCAAACGGGTGTAAATCTGACCGAAGCTTTACAGAAAAATATGGAGAAGAAAAGCATCAGAGATGCGGAGAGGCATAAGAATAATGATAAGTTGAAACCCTGAATATCGTCTGAATCAGGATTTACCTGATTACATGATTAACAGGATCATTATGTTATTTAGCTGAGTAAACATAGGGAGATTTCCGCATACACGGAATGACGGAAGGAGAGACTAAAAAACAAATTGGGCTTTATCCTCAAATCATGCCTTGTTATACCACACAACTCTGCACTGAGCACACAGCACTAAGCACTATTCCACCAGCTCACATTTATTCATGGTCACGGCGACACCGCCAAAATCGGGGTCCAGAATTCCGCCGGTGCAAATTCCTTTAAGGCTTACAACTTCTCCCTTTTTTAATTTACTGGCAGCATCTTTGCTGTTTACCGACATGGTGCAGGTGATGCCAAAGGTGCTTTTGCCGTCATTCAGAACAATGACGGTTCCACCCCGCTGATCAGTAATGACTTCGGAGATTTTGCCCTGAAGCTGAATGACTTTATCCAGGTATTGCTTGTTGGCGACGGCAGTATCTTTATCATATTCAGCAAGAAGCTGATCGGAGCTTAGAGAGAATGCAGGTTCTTCACCGGCAACATCGCGGTGTGGTTTGTTGAAGACATAATATACGGCGCCTCCTGCAACCAGGATGACGAGCAACAGACCAATATAAATCGCTTTTCTCATATACTTAAAATTGGAGAATTTTACTTAATTTACACGAATATGTCTAAAAATAAAATATGAAACGGCTATTACTTTCGATGCTTATTGGAATGCTTTTCATCCAGATGAATGGGTGCATTTCCAAAAATGAAGTGGAGCTTTATCCCTGTGATACCAACCAGGTAAGCTATTCAAAAAATATCAGACCGATCATTTCTACCAATTGCTACAAATGCCATGATGTGAATAATGCCCCTCTTTTCGGCAACAACAATCATCTGGACTCCTACGACAGCCTTAAACACCATATTGCAGGGGGCCTGTTCTTTAACATCGATCATGCTCCCGGTTTTCTGGCCATGCCTAAGGGAGCACCCAAACTACCTGATTGCGATATCGCTAAATTAAAAGCATGGGCGCACCAGGACACTTTAAACAATTAAACCACATGAAAACAGCGCTTAGTTTATTCTTGTTTCTGCTGACCGGCTCTCTGAGCATGGCACAGACAAAATACATGACCAGAACAGGTCATGTTTCTTTCCTTTCTGATGCTCCAAAAGAAAAAATCGAAGCTCAGAACAACCAGGTTTCAAGCATTCTTTCATCCACCGGAGACCTTGTATTTAAAGTGCCCATCAAAAGCTTCGAATTCAAACAGGCCCTCATGCAGGATCACTTCAATGAAAACTACCTGGAATCGGATAAATTTCCACAGGCTACTTTCAAAGGAAAAATACTGAATATGGATAAGGTCGATCTGAAAAAAGACGGTAAAACCACGGTGGATGTGGAGGGTGACCTGACCATTCATGGCGTCACGAAAAAAATAACTACGAAAGCCACGCTGGACATCAAGGGAAACAAGATCAATGCCAGCACGACCTTCCCTGTCACACTAAAGGAATATAATATTCTTATACCGAAAATGGCCAGCGAAAAACTCGCTGAAACGGTGCAGGTAAAAGCAGATCTCAACTACGAACCTTCCAAATAAACGAACCACCGACGTGAAAAAACTCAGCTCTCTTTTTTTCATTACAGCCCTTTC
>JBJMLY010000002.1:0-2008 GCA_045805025.1 Cytophagaceae bacterium
GCAGGCAGAGTCCCTGCTCAAAAAGCTTTTCGGAAAAATTATCGCCGTAGTAGGGCGCCTCTTTAAAGACTGGCTGCTTATGCATAGGTTTCCACAAAGGGCGTGACTCGATATTTTCCTCTTCCAGAGCCTTACGGAGATTTTCCGCAGATACCTTATGCGCTTTATCGATCAGGATTGAAGTGAGCCAGTGGTTGTAATAAGTATCTGGAAGTTCTTCAGGAGAAACCCGGATACCAGCGATATCTGCTAACTCTTTTTTATACAATGCGAAATTTTTCCTCCGGGCCTTGACTCTCTCTTCCAAAACCTTTAATTGCCCTCGGCCGATTCCTGCCAGTACATTACTCATCCTGTAATTATAACCGATCTGCGAATGCTGGTAGTGAGGCGCCTTATCACGGGCCTGGGTAGATAAAAACAAGACCTGATCCGCAATACTTTTGTCTGCCGTAACGAGAGCGCCACCGCCGGAAGTAGTAATGATTTTATTACCGTTAAAAGAATAAATACCGATACGCGCCAATGTTCCAGTCATTTTTCCATGATACCTGGAACCCAATGATTCTGCGGCATCCTCAATCAGAGGAATTGAATAGCGGTCTGCAATGGCCATAATTTCCTGAAGCTTGGCTATATTTCCATACAAATGAACGGCAATAATAGCTTTGACCTTTTTGCCCTTTTTCAGTCGATCCTGAATGGCCTCTTCCAGAAAGGTGGGTGACATATTCCAGGTATCTGCCTCGCTTTCTACAAATACAGGAGTTGCACCCAGATAGACAATCGGATTGGCTGTAGCGGAAAACGTAAAGGAGGAACAAATTACTTCATCGCCGGCCTTCACACCAAGAGCGATCAGAGCAAGATGGATGGCGGCAGTGCCTGAACTTAATGTCACGGCATGTGCCGCACCGGTATAAGCACAGATCTCCTGTTCGAATCCTTCAACATTGGGACCCAGAGGTGCCACCCAATTGCTTGAAAAGGCCTGCTGGATATAGTCCATCTCCGATCCGCTCATATGAGGAGGAGAAAGCCATATTTTTTCTTTTCCTGCTTTTGTCATTACAGATTACCCGGTAAATTTTTCTTTGCTGATACCCTTGCCGTCGCCAATGCCTTCCATCTTGGCCACGATGAATATAGTCATAAAAAGGATCTTCATATCCAGCATAAAGGAAAGATGCTGCACATAATAATTATCCATCCCGAACCTTTCTTCCCAGGATTGAGCATTTCGGCCATGAACCTGAGCCCAGCCTGTTATTCCGGGCTTTACAGTATGACGGTTATTTTGCGACGGAGAGTATAAAGCAAGATATTCCATGAGCAAAGGTCTGGGACCTACAAGGCTGATATCCCCTTTCAGCACATTCATAAGTTGGGGTAATTCATCAAGTGAAAGCTTTCTGAGTATTCTTCCTAAACCGGTCACCCGAACGTCGTCGGATACTCCATCCCCCGAGTCTTTCATGGTTTTAAATTTGATCAGGTAAAAAGGTACGCTATGCAAACCGGGCCGCTTCTGAATAAAAAATACTTTCCCCTTATTAAAAATCAAAAGTAGAATTGTAATGAAGAGCATAAGCGGCGACAGCAGAAGCAACAGCGAAAAAGATGCGGTAAGGTCAAGGAAACGCTTAAAATATCTTCTGTACATATCCGAAGTTACGCAAAAAACAGGCAAATTATACTGCTGCCAGGCTTACGGTTCTATATGAGAAATTTCAGAGAAAGGTAACCTATTGTATTCCGCCGGAGTGAAATAAGACATAATTGACATGAAGGACGTACGTCAAAAGTTTTTAACTTGCAGCATGGTCGTTTTTCCAAATGCCAAGATCAATCTGGGCCTTAACATCACCGAAAAAAGAGGAGACGGTTTCCACAACCTTGAATCCTGCTTTTATCCGGTTGCATGGAAGGATGCACTGGAAATCCTTCCTTCGGAAAAATTTCACTTCGGCATATCGGGGATTAAAATACCCGGAGACCAGGATCAGAA
>JBJMLY010000003.1:0-8874 GCA_045805025.1 Cytophagaceae bacterium
ATAGCGTGTGGCGAAATTATCCGATCCGTCCACGACCACATCGTAGGAACTCATGATGTCCAGAGCATTTTCAGGAGAAAATTTTAAATTATAGGTTTTGAATGTTAAATGGGGATTAAGCAATGCCAGTTTCTTTGCGGCGGTTTCTGCTTTAGACTTTCCAATATCATCGGTATTGTATAAAATCTGACGCTGAAGGTTTGATACATCTACCAGATCGCTATCCACGATGCCGATCGTTCCAATGCCCGCTGCGGCCAGATATTGAAGTACAGGACAACCGAGTCCGCCGGCTCCTATAACAAGCACGCGGGAAGCCTTGAGTTTTTCCTGCGCTTCCTTTCCGAATCCGGGAAGGATGAGGTGGCGGTTATAACGGATCAGTTCGTCTGCACTTAGCATAATCTTATCAATGATCAATGAATTATTTATTTCCGGAAATTATCGGTCCATCTGGTCAAGCACCTTCTGCCTGACAGCCATTCGTTTGTTGAGAGCGTCCATGTATTTGTTGCAGTGTGCTTCATAAGCCGAACCTCTTTCACATAAGCTTTTGGCCTTATTAACCCATTCCACCGCGCTTTCAACATTGTCTTCCATTTCATAAGCAAGAGCGATGTTGTAGGCTGAAATAATTTTCATCCGGTTATTGGTGGCCTTGCTGTATACATCTTCCCAAACTGTTTTTGCTTCAACCCAATTTTTCTGATTCACACATTGGTGCGCCTGGGCAAGTTCTTTACCCGGGGAAGTGTAATAAGAGCGTTTTACTGTAGTCCACATCGGGGCAATCCGGTGGCTGTAAACATCGCCCGAAGCGCTGGCGATCTGGGCAATGATCTTATTCTTTTTTGGTAACATCATCGTTGCCGAGGAGGAAGTAGAGCCTTGATGGGTATAGGTCAGTTGATTGTCATAGCGGTACTCATCCAGAATGCGACCATCAGTTCCGCTATACAGACGGAAGCCTACCGAATAGAATACCTGAAGTGTGGCTATATAATAATACTGGGTCTGATAGGTGGTTCTGTAATAGGTTACCCCGTTTAAAACATAAGGCGTGCGGATCGGTATCTGCCTCGATTTCATTTGCGTGCTGGTGGAGGCATTGGTATGAAATCCATCCAGCATAATAATGGCCTGTGACTTGAAAGCCCTGCAAAGCTCTATAATGGAAGCAGGGGCCATAGGCGGAGCGAAGAAATCGCTTCCTGTTCTGTATAATTCCGTGCCAAGATCCAAATCCTTAAACCGGGGACTTTTACCCAGAAGATGGATCAGAGACCTGACGCAGGAGTCGGATGCTTCCTTGTGAAAAGCGTATTCGTCACCGAAAGGAAAACCGTATGAAGAATTGCTCCGGTTGTAATCGTTATTCAGGAAACGATTGGCCACTGCTATGGTATCAATTTCTTTTGGAAGAGTAACGGCAGCTGGTTCTATCACCTGAATTTTTGCCGTAGACATGCAGCCTGCAAAAAACAGAATACCTGGTAAAAAAATGGCCCATCGTAAAGAAACGTGACTGATAGTGGATTTCATAAGGAACAGTAGATTTTCAGACCACTATGAATATACTCAGTTTATGTGAAAATAAAAATCAGTGTCCGCTGTAAACACGGTCCCAATCCTTCCAGACCGCCTCATATCCCTGCTGTCTGATCATCTCCGAAATTTCCTTCGGACTTCTCTCATCGCTGATTTCGAACTGTTCTAATGCATTAAGCCCGGAAGCATATCCGCCCGGATCTGTTTTTGAACCCGCACTGATCGAGGTAATACCCAGTTTGATAATATGATTCCGGAATGTCTCACTTTCCCGGGTGGACATCGACAATTCCACATCTTCATTGAAAATGCGGTAAGCGCAGATCAGCTGCACCAGCTCGCGGTCCGACATATTCACTTTAGGTTCGATATTTCCTGCATGCGGACGAAGCCTTGGAAAGGAAACAGAATATTTAGTCTGCCAATAGGTCTTTTCCAGGTAGTCCAGGTGCAAGGCATTGAAAAAGGAATCTGTTCTCCAGTCTTCCAGTCCGATGAGCACTCCAAGACCTATTTTATGAATTCCCGCTTTTCCCAGTCTGTCGGGCGTATCCAGCCTGTATTCGAAGTTGGATTTTTTTCCTTTTGGATGATGAAATTTGTAATTCTCCTCGTGATAGGTCTCCTGGTAGACAAGCACCGTATTTACTCCTGCTTCGATCAGTTTCTCGTATTCATCCTGTTCAAGCGGCTGTACTTCCAGGGAGATATGTGAAAAGTGCGGACGAATGATTTTCAGGGCATTCAGAAAATAATCCATGCCTACGGTTTTATTGGCTTCACCGCTTACGATCAGGATGTGGTCATACCCATAAGACTTAATCACGTTTATTTCATTGAGGATCTGCTGATCGCTGAGTGTTGTTCTGCGTATGGCATTATCAAGGCTGAAACCACAGTAGGTGCAGATGTTCTGACATTCGTTGGATAGATACATGGGCACAAACATCTGAATGGTTTTGCCGAATCTTTTCTGGGTCAGCTGATGACTAAGTAAAGCCATCTGTTCAAGATAGGGCGCAGCAGAGGGAGAGATTAAAGCTTTAAAATGCTCAAGAGTTCGTTTTGTTGCATGCAAAGCAGCTTTTACATCCGCTTCTGTTTTGGAATAGATGCTTTGTTTTGTTTCATCCCAGGAGTGTTCTTTATAGAGATTCTCGAAATTCATAAGTTGAGAATTGGAAATATTCAGTTGACAGTTTACAGTTGACAAAAAGCAAAAAATAATTACTTTTTGTTTACTTGGTATTTTTCGGGATTTGTAATCATGTGGTTAAGTAATTTGCCTATCTCATCTGTCTTAATGAATAAGTTATTTTTGAAATCTGATTTTAAATAATTACAACTAGTTGCAAAATCCAGCCAAACCTGCGTTTCACTGTTCTCCATATCAGCATCACTGATCTTGCTTACAAAATGTGCCGGATATTGACGTTTTCTATAACCTTCCGCGATATTCGCGCAAACAGATCTTGACGATCTCCTTATCTGATCCGTTAATGAATATTTTTCATCTTTTGGAAAATTCTTGCTTAGTTCAAAAATCTCCATTGCAAGATCAAATGCTTTTTTATAGACTGTTAATTTATTATAATCTGCCATAGCTATTGCATTTTATATTGTTGTCAATTGTTAACTGTCAACTGCTAATTAGATACTTCGAAGCCAATTGATTACTGCCAATTGCCAATTTTTCAATCAAGAAACGCCGTCAGCGGACTACTTGCTTTGGCAAATCTTCCTTTAGCAGCCAGCTTCGCTTCGAAGGCCATCCGGCCGGCTTCAACTGCTAACTTAAACGCTCTACCCATCATGACAGGATCAGAAGAAACGGCGATGGCGGTATTTACGAGTACGGCATCGGCGCCCATTTCAAGTGCCTCTGCGGCGTGCGAGGGAGCCCCAATTCCTGCATCCACAATAACGGGAACTTTGCTTTGCTCAATGATGATCTCCAGCATGGCCTTGGTTTGGAGCCCATTGTTGCTGCCGATCGTAGAGCCTAATGGCATTACTGCCGCGGCTCCGGCTTCTTCAAGCCTCTTGCATAGTACAGGATCGGCGTTAATATAGGGCAGAATTATGAAGCCTAGCTTTGCCAGTTCTTCCGCTGCCTTTAACGTTTCCACAGGATCCGGAAGCAGGTATTTAGGGTCGGGATGTATTTCAAGCTTGAGCCAGTTCGTTTCCAATGCCTCTCTTGCCAGTTGTGCAGCAAAGATGGCTTCTTTGGCTGTCCTGACTCCCGATGTGTTCGGCAGGAGATTGATATGAGGGTGATTCAGATGGCGAATGATGTCATCGTCCTTATCCTGAATATCCACTCTCTTAAGGGCGACGGTCACAAGCTCCGAACCTGAAGCCAGCAGCGCTTCTTCCATCAGTTTGCTGGAGCTGAACTTTCCCGTGCCGGTGAAAAGCCTTGAGCTGAACTCTTTGCCTGCAATGATTAATGGTTTCATCGTGGTTTCGTTACTTTTGTTTTGGATGTATTTTTTGAAATCGTCGTTTGATACAGCCTGAACATTTCTTCTTTGTCTTCAGCCTGATTTATTCCGGAGGAAACAGCCACACCGTAAACTCCTGTGTTTACTAATTTGCCAATGTCTTCCAGCAGAATTCCTCCAATGGCTATGACCGGAATGGCGATCTTGCTTTCCTGACAGGCAGCCAGAATATTTTTAAAGCCCTCAATGCCCAGCACCGGACTTAAATTTTCTTTTGTTTTTGTAAAACGGAAAGGGCCAAGACCTATATAGTCTACATCTGCTGCTGCCAGCTTTTCGATATCCATAAAATCATTAGCAGTGCCGCCGATGATGAAGTCTTCTCCGAGAATTTTTCTTGCTTCTGCAGGATCCGTGTCTGATTTGCCCAGATGGACACCGTCGGCGGAAATTTCTTTGGCGATTCTTACGTTGTCGTTAATGATCAGTTTCGCTTTGTATTTTTTACATACCTTCTGTACGTCCAGCGCAATCTTTTTCCATTCGGAATAGCCCTTCTTCTTCACCCTCAGCTGCACCCAGTCCGCGCCGCCCATACATACCTCTTCGGTCAGCTGCGCATGGGTATAGCCAAAAACATTGTCCTGTGTGATATAATGCAGTCTTGAAATATTATTCATGGTAATGATAGCCCAACAGGCCCTGATTGCTTTTAATATAGCTCGTTACATAACTCTTCGCCTGTCTGCAGGATTCCTGCAAAGAATAACCTTTTGCAAGTCCTGCTAAGATCACTGCAGAAAGCACGCACCCTGTTCCGCGTTTGTCAGAAGAGATCTTATCGGACACGAATACCTGCTTTTGCTTTTTTTCCCAGAGAATGTCCCTGATCATAACTGCCGGCGTATGCCCGCCTTTCAGAAAGATGTTGGTATGCTCCGCCAGCATTTCTGCCGCTTCCTGTGCGGGGATATCATCGTAAAAGAATTTAATCTCTTCCAGATTGGGGGTAATCAGGTAAATTTCACGGCAGATTTCCTCCAGTTCGGTTTTGTTTACTTGCTGGTGAAAAACGAATCCGGCGGTTGCTTTGATAATGGGATCCCAGATAATTTTTACATCCGGATTTATTTTTTTCAGATGAAGAATGATGGTTCTCAGCACTGCCATGTTTTCTACCAGGCCAATCTTTACCCAGTTAATCTTCAACCGTTCGTAAAGAACATCGATCTGCGATAAAATATCCTCCTTGCTTATCCATTTCACAGCATGAAAATTTACGTCATTCTGAAAGGTAAGGGAGGTACAAACGCTGAGGCCCTGAACTCTGCTGAGCTCAAAGGCTTTGATGTCGGCCAGTATGCCTGCCCCTCCGCTAGGGTCCAAGCCCGCGATGCTTAAAGCGTATGGTCTGCCGTCTGACATTTTTCTTTTATGGTCTTAAAAATTTCCGCTGCGTCTAGGATATTGCCTGACTTCATAAAACTGCTCCAGATAATTCCGAGCAGGGCAATGCCGTCGAAGTTCATCCTGATAACCTGTTCGATTTTGTCCGCCTCAATTCCTCCCAGGGCAACAATTTGGGTTTTGTTGTTTGACTTTTTGAAATTTTCCAGTGCTTCCGTTATTTCGGAGTGCGACAGCTTGCTTTTGTATCCTGCTTTGGAAATGCTGTCGAAAACCGGACTTAAAAGCACATAGTCGTACTGAAAGGGAAGCACTGATAATTCGGCAAGGCTGTGTATGGAACCGCTTACACTAAGATTCTTTTTCTTAGCCGTTTTGTAAAGATCTTTCAGGTCAATCTCAGGTATTGACCGTAAGGCCTCGTTGTTCAGATGAATGCCTGCCAGGTTGTACTTGCCGATTAATTCGTAATGAGAATGTACAATGATTCTTCTAAGGAATTTAGGCTGAATTCCTTTCAGGAAATCCTGCATCTGTTCCATCGTATATCCGGACTTTCTCAGATGAAAGCTTTTGAGACCCTGCTCAAAGAGCGTATTGATCAGCTCATGCTCTTTTTCTGTCTGTTCTGCTGCGGATATAACTATAAGCTTCATTTCTGCTCTTATCTCTTTTTCATTTTTATCTTGAAGTCACATTTGTGACTTCAAGCAGTTTATCCCTTCAAATAGATCTCGCCGCCCGTCTCAGCAAATTCCTTTGCTTTTTCTTCCATACCTTTTTTCAGAGCCTCCTCTTCATTGAGTCCCTGCTTTTCTGCGAAGTCGCGAACATCCTGGGTAATTTTCATGGAGCAGAAGTTTGGTCCGCACATCGAGCAGAAATGAGCCACTTTAGCTCCTTCCGCAGGTAGCGTCTCGTCATGGAATTCTCTTGCGGTGTCCGGGTCAAGAGAAAGATTGAACTGATCGTCCCATCTGAATTCAAAGCGGGCTTTGCTCAAGGCATTATCTCTGACCTGGGCTCCTGGATGTCCTTTGGCCAGATCAGCGGCATGGGCAGCGATCTTATAGGTAATCACACCGTCCTTGACATCTTTTTTATCGGGCAGTCCGAGGTGTTCTTTGGGAGTTACGTAGCAAAGCATCGCGCATCCATACCAGCCGATCATAGCGGCGCCGATGCCCGAAGTAATGTGATCGTAACCGGGTGCAATATCGGTAGTCAGCGGGCCGAGGGTATAGAAAGGCGCTTCGTGACATTCCTTCAATTGCTTATCCATATTTTCCTTGATCAGGTGCATGGGTACGTGGCCCGGCCCTTCGATCATAGTCTGTATATCGTGCTTCCAGGCAATTTTGGTCAGTTCTCCGAGAGTTTCCAGCTCGCCGAATTGTGCAGCATCATTGGCATCAGCGATGGAGCCGGGACGTAAGCCATCTCCGAGCGAGAAAGAAACATCATAGGCTTTCATGATCTCGCAGATTTCCTCGAAATGCGTGTACAGGAAATTTTCTTTATGATGAGCCAGACACCATTTGGCCATGATGGAACCGCCGCGGGAAACAATTCCGGTTACACGTTTGGCGGTCAGGGGTACATATCGGAGAAGCACGCCGGCATGGATGGTGAAATAATCTACTCCCTGCTCAGCCTGTTCTATAAGGGTGTCTCTGTAAATCTCCCAGGTGAGGTTCTCGGCTTTGCCGTTCACTTTTTCCAGGGCCTGGTAGATTGGCACAGTGCCTACGGGTACAGGAGAATTTCTGATAATCCATTCGCGGGTTTCATGAATGTTTTTTCCGGTTGAAAGGTCCATGATCGTATCGGCTCCCCAGCGGCATGCCCATACAGCTTTTTCCACTTCTTCCTCGATGCTTGAGCTCACGGCAGAGTTACCGATATTGGCGTTGATCTTCACCAGGAAATTTCTTCCGATGATCATCGGTTCTATTTCAGGGTGGTTGATGTTTGCAGGTATGATGGCACGGCCTGCCGCTATTTCTTCTCTTACAAACTCCGGCGTAATGAATTTTACGGGTGTTCGGGCGCCAAAGCTTTCACCGGCATGCTGATGACCGGGATTATTCATTTCTTCTATACGCTGATTTTCACGTATGGCGATGTATTCCATTTCAGGTGTAATGATGCCTTGCTTGGCATAATGAAGTTGAGAAACATTCTTTCCTGATTTAGCCTTTAGCGGCTTTTTAATGTGTTCGAAGCGCAGGTGATCGAGATCACTGTTGTAAAGTCTTTCTTTTCCGAAAGCGGAAGAAACATCAGAAAGCTGCTCCACATCGCCTCGTTTCAGAATCCACTCTTCACGAAGTCTGGGGATTCCTTTTTTGACATCGATCTGAATAGCGGGGTCGGTATAGGGACCGCTTGTGTCGTAGATGGTGACAGGCGCATTTTTCTGCACCGGTTTTTCCGGAGAAAATTTATTGACCGTATCTGAAAGGCTGATCTCGCGCATCGCAACCCGGATGTCGTGTATCTTTCCTTTTACATACACTTTTTTGGATGCAGGAAAAGAGTCAGTGGTAATGCTTTTCTCTGTCGGTGTCTTTTCTGTTCTCATGATTATCGGGTTAAGTTTTTTTTGTCATTATAAAACTGAACTGTTCATTGGATTACCCTCCCTGCGTAGCACGGATGATCGTAACCTTATCGTTTTCTTTCAGTGAATATTTTTCCCAGTCTGATTTAGGGATTACTTCATTGTTAATGGCCACCGCAATTCCTTTCGCAGAATGAAGTTTGATTTCTCCCAGCAGCCCTGCGATGTTTAAAGGATTCTGAATTTCCTTTTTTTCGTTATTAACAAACAGATTCATTGCATCAATGATGGTTTATCAATAAACATAAAGGGGTTTGAGAAAATAGAAAGGCATAAAGCCTTCTTACTTTTTCCTTCGCAGGTTCTAACCTGATCAGGTTCAAAGGGTATGATCTCAGTCCGCTAATGGGACACCCCTAAAGTTTATTAAGTAAATATAATTTATTTCAATATTGAATACAATGAAGAGGGGGAATAAGTTTAAATTCAGGGCTAAATAATTGTTTTTTGAGTTTACTGGAGGTTTTGTCGGCGGTATTCGGACTGGTCGCGGTATATTTTACGGCGAATAAAAGTGTATGGGGCTGGCCATTTGGGATTATTAATGTTTTTTTATTCGGCCTGCTATATTACCGGAATTGTCTTTTTGCGAATATGTGGCTTCAGCTCATGTTTCTCGCACTCAGCATTTATGGTTGGATTGTCTGGGTTCGTTCAGGAACCAGTCAGGGTAAAGTAGAAACGATCAGATCTTCTTCCAGGAAGGAGCTTTTCTTTTTCGCGTTACTGGCCGCCGCGCTCCTTCCTGCTATTTATTTTCTGTTGTCAAATTACACATCAGGCTTAAGCAGGCAGCAGATTTTTCTGGACGCCCTTACCACTTCCATGAGCATTGTAGCTCAATACATG
>JBJMLY010000004.1:0-7315 GCA_045805025.1 Cytophagaceae bacterium
AATCATCAATGACTTCGACGAGCATTTTGTGAAGAAAGGAATGCTATCCTTTCCTGAAGGTTCTTTCAATGCCCATGTATTGAGAATGAGTGCCAACGAGCCTACCAAACAGTTCGCCGCTCAATTCCTGAAGGAAGCCAAAGAATTTTTCAGCAAGCTGGTCGCTATGAGAAGCAGGCAGCTGGAAGAAGCGAAATAAATTTTGATGAAGAAAGCAAAACTCACCTTGATCGGGGCTGGCCCCGGCGACCCTGAGCTGATCAGCATTAAGGGAGCCAAAGCGCTGGCAGATGCCGATGTGGTTTTGTACGATGCACTCACGCATCCCGATCTTCTGAAATATGCACCTGCCAGTGCCATCAAGGTATTTGTCGGCAAAAGAGCCGGAGAATGTGCTTTTACCCAGGATGAGATCCACGACCTGATTGTACATCACGCCTTCAAACACGGGCATGTCGTGCGGTTAAAAGGTGGTGACCCGTTTATTTTCGGGAGAGGTCATGAAGAGCTGATCCATGCCCAGACTTTTAATATTCCTATTGAAGTTATCCCAGGTATTTCCAGCAGCATTTCCGTGCCGGAGCTTCAGCTCATCCCGCTGACGCGAAGGGGCGTGAATGAAAGCTTCTGGGTCATCACCGGCACGACCAGCACCGGCGATATTTCGGACGACATTGCCCTGGCGGCAAAATCCTCTGCCACCGTCGTCATACTGATGGGTATGAACAACCTGGAAAGGATCATGGATCTTTTTAAGGCAGAACACAAAGGACAAACACCTGTTGCCGTCATCCAGAACGGCTCTCTACCCAATGAAAAAATCGGACTGGGTACGGTGAATTCCATCAAGAACATTGTAGAAGCTCAGAACCTGGGCTCCCCTGCCATTATTGTTGTGGGCGAAGTGGTAAGACTGCATCCCGACTATATACTGGAGCATGCTGATGAAAAAAAACACGTTTCAGAAGTACCAAAATCTAAATCCAGCGTTAAGACTTTCTTTCAGAAAGTGTTGGGTTTAAGATAGTTTTATCTCCCTTCTTCCAAACCTATAAGGTCTTCGAGAGATTATAGATTTAATATCAAATCCTGAAGACCTTATAGGTTTGGTTATTTTATTTATCTTAGCATACCGTATGAATAACGCAGGCAACCAGCTCTTCCCCGTCTTTTTCAGGCTTGACCAGCTGCAGATGCTGATCGTGGGAGGTGGGAATGTCGCCCTGGAAAAAGTAAGCTTTCTTTTCAAGAACAGCGACAATGCGAATGTAAGACTGGTGGCACTTGAAATTAAAGAAGAGATCCGGGAGATTGCCAAAAGATATCCAAACCTGAAACTTGTAGAAAAAGCATACGATACTTCTGATCTTGAAGGAATGGATCTGGCCATTGCCGCCACCTCCATTAAAGAACTGAATGATCAGATCAGGCTGGATGCCAAAAAGAAAAAAATCCTGATCAATGTGGCCGATACGCCCGACAGCTGTGATTTCTATCTGGGCTCGGTCATCAAAAAAGGAGACCTGAAAATTGCTATTTCAACCAACGGAAAATCTCCTACCTTTGCCAAACGCATGAGAGAACTGCTGGAAGACGCCATTCCCGATAATATCTCAGAAGTGCTTGATAATCTACGGCAGATCAGAGATAACCTGAAAGGCGACCTGGCAGAAAAAATGAAGAAGCTGAATGAGATAACGTCGGTAATGAAAAATAAAAAATAGTTGCTGGTTGTTAGTATTCTCACAACGAACAACATGACCGACAACTATCAAGCAACAACTAACAACTAAAAAAATGAAAGAAGTAACACCCGCTGAATTAAAGCAAATGCTGGATAGCAAAGAAGACATCCAGCTGATCGATGTGCGTGAGTCTCACGAATTTCAAGGAGGCCATATTGAAGCCGAACTCATACCGATGAATTCGGTACCACAAAATCTTGATAAGATTTCCAGAGAAAAAAAGGTAATCATGATCTGCCGCAGCGGAAACCGCAGCGGGAATGTCATACGCTTCATGGAAGCCCAGGGATTTGAAAACCTTTATAACCTCAAGGGCGGTATGCTGGCCTGGAAAAAAGATATTGACAGCTCAATGAATGTAGCCTAAGTCCATAGTCGACAATCAACGGTCCACAGCATTTCGTTGACTGTGTACCAACAACTAACAACAATCAACCAATAACCAACATGCGCGAATACTTTATCAAACTTTTCAAATACAACGACTGGGCTAATAACCTGATCCTCGATACGCTTTCCAAAACGGATATCAAAGACCCCGATGTTTACAAAATTTTCAGTCATGTAATCAACGCACAATTCATCTGGATGAGCAGGATTACGGGTAACAAGGCCATCCACAAAGCAGTCTGGAGCATTCATCCACTGGAAGACCTGAAAAAATTCTCAAAAGAAAGCACGGCCATGTGGCTGGAATACCTTTCAAAGCTTGACGGTCAGGAAATGCAAAGATCCATCTCTTACAGCAATTCGGAAGGAGCATCCTTTCAGAATATTGTAGGGGACATGCTGCCGCATATTGTGAACCATGCCTCCTACCATCGCGGACAAGTCAACAAACTCATAAGACGCGAAGGTCATCCCGTCAACAATACAGACTTTATTACCTGGAGAAGAACGGTGAAGGAGTAGGCAATTAGCAGTTGGCAATTAACAAAAACAAAAGAGCAGCCTCAGAAATTACTGAGGCTGCTCTTTTAATAACTAATGACAATTGACTAATGACTTCTAACCTATTCACTGAGCACAAAGCACTGTGCACTATATTATATCCTAAATCTCAGGAATCCCATGGCAAAAGAAAGTACCGGTCCGTTGCTTCTGAACCAGGTAACAGCATCTCTTGAAGATACGCCCATTTCCCAGGTACCATTCTCGCCGGCGATGAAGCTGAATCCAAGAGGAATATTTACTCTTGAAGCATAATTTCCTCCATGGATCATACCGCCTGAAAGTTTCAGCCATCTGAATGGTTTGAAATCACCTCCTACAGACCAGACCATACTCTGGAAATTTCCCGGACTTACAGTAGCCGGAATTACAAAGTCGACTCCTACCTCTGCTTTTTCACCCAATTTGTAGCTTGCTCCCGCCCTTACCATGGTTGGCAGATTCACCTTGATCTTCTCTTTACCTTCCCATCTGAATAAACCGCTGCCGGAAGTAAAGTTTCCGAATTGACTGAATATGTTATAATTCTGGAAGCCAGGATTTGTAAGGCTGGCAAGCGTATCGTTCTTCATCGTGTACACGTTGACATCGTAGGTGATAGAACCGATATTGGTCACCGCTACGCCAATCTTAAGATTTTCGAACAGAACTGCATTCAAGCCAAGATCCATTCCCAATCCATGGCCGGCAGTTTTTGGCAGCAATCCTCCGCTGGTGGTATCCGCGGAAGGGTTGGTTTTAGACGCGCTTCCGAAGTCAATACCCAGTTGCGGGGAAAATGCACCATAAGCCGTCAGTGTTTGTCCGTCGGACGAAGCATTGATCATACCAAAGCCCTGCAGGTATTTTAATCCGATACCTCCGCTGATCTGAACATCCTCATTTACTTCGAATTCTTTTCCATAGCTCAGGTTATATTCCCTGTAATAGAGCATCTGTATTTTAGAGCCATTGAAAATGGTGGCCATGGTAAGAGGGTTATTCGTTTTTCCTGAAGTAATATTCCCCTGGTTGGCTTCATAGTTCGCCTGATTATTGGCCACATATGTACCATTACCTAACTGAAGACTGTCGAAATAAGAAGCGCCGTAACCTCTGAAGAGAATATCCGAAGTACTTTGGCTGAACTTTGAATAATACCTGAATGATTCCCGGATTCCGAAAGCAAATCCGCCTATCTTATCATTCTGATAAGAGATTCCGAACCAGTTCACATCCGCGTTGATAGAAAGAGCCTTATTGGCAAAATTTTGAGCAGCCTCGATCTTCTGCTGGTAGGTAAAATCAGCAGAACTGAATGTAGAAATTGATTTTTTAAAGGTGGATTTGGAAAGCGCTTCCGAATACGTAGACACACCAAATTCCATTAATCCGAAGGTTACATGTTTTGTATCGTAGGTTCTTTTAAAACCCAGATTGGCCGGATTAATACCGATAGCCTGGTAGTCTGTGACAAATGTAGTCGCTACCCCTTTTCCGGCAGCTGTATACACACTGTATTCGGATTGCCCGAATGTCATGGAGGAAAATGCCGTAAAAAGAGTTAAAAGTAAATATCTTTTCATAAAGAGGGATTTTATCTTATATACTAAAGTACAAAAATTACTGGAATAATCCTGCAAAAAATACGCAAGGCTTCATTTTAAGCGTTTTTGGGCATTCTTTACTGCTTTCATAATTACATAATATAGGCCTATTACCGAAAGCATTAACAACAAGACAAAACTGATCTTTACAAGGTTGCCTTTGGAAGAATCTTCGAAAAGACTGCGGATATTGTCGCCCTGGGAACCTATCCATATGGAGAGAATGGTGCGGGGAAGCATGCCGATAAAGCCAGCCCAGAGAAATTTCTTCAGGTCGGCGCCCAGATATGAAAGCAGCATATTCATCATGGCAAAAGGTAAGATCGGCGAGATCCGGGCAAGGATGATCACACTTACTTCTTTCTTTTTCAGATTATCGACAATACTATTTACCCCCGGTATGCCCTGCAGAGACGACATGAATTTTCCTTTGTCAACCCGCTGCGCCAGAAAATACCCCATGATGGAAGCCAGGAAATAAGACAGCACGACAAAAGGAATCGCTTTAAGGCCGAGGAAGTAGCCGCTCAGCAAAGCAATAAAGGTCGTATGGGTCATGGCCAGAGCCATGGTAAAACTGGCACATAGATAAAACAGGCACCAGGAATCAAAATGAAAATTTCTGATGACTGCATCGTATCGGATTGCAAGCAGGATCAGCGAGGAGCTCACCAGAAAAGGCAGAATGACCAGCAGCAGCAGCAATCCGAAAGAAAACTTATTATTTTTAAGAACCTGAACAAGTGCCATTCCTAGAGGTTATTCCGCTGAATATTTTATAAATTGTGATCTAAGATAAAGTAATTTTTCATATGAAATTCGGAACCAAAGTAATTCATGCCGGCGTAGAGCCTGATCCATCCACCGGAGCGATCATGACCCCCATCTTCCAGACATCTACCTATGTGCAGAAATCGCCGGGAGATCATAAAGGCTATGAATATTCACGTACCCATAATCCCACCCGTACTTCCCTTCAAAAAAGCCTTGCGGCACTGGAGAATGGAAAACACGGATTATGCTTTGCCTCCGGAATGGCTGCAATCGACACGATCATCCGCACGCTGAAGCCCGGCGATGAAGTAATTTCCACCAACGACCTTTATGGAGGCTCTTACAGGATCTTCACCAAAGTACTCGCTGAAACCGGAATTAAATTTCATTTTGTTTCCATGGAGCAGGCTGCCAATGTTGAAAAATTAATCAACGACAAAACAAGACTGATCTGGATTGAAACTCCCACCAACCCGTTGCTTAATATCATTGACATAAAAGCCATTGTTGAAATCGCAAAAAAGAAAAAAGTGCTGGTCGCGGTGGACAATACCTTCGCCAGTCCTTATATACAAAATCCCCTTGACCTGGGTGCCGACATCGTCATGCATTCTGTGACCAAATACCTGGCCGGCCATTCGGATGTGGTAATGGGCGCTGTGGTTGTGAACAGCGATGAGCTTCGCGACAAGCTGGCTTTTCTGCAGAACGCATGCGGCGCGGTGCCGGGACCGCAGGATTGCTTCCTGGTGCTGAGAGGTATCAAAACACTGCATCTGAGAATGCAGCGGCATTGCGAGAACGGAATGGCCGTAGCGGAATATTTAAAGAAACATCCAAAGGTGCAGGATGTCTATTATCCCGGCTTGCCTGCTCATAAAAATCACTCCGTGGCAAAATCACAAATGAAAGCCTTTGGGGGAATGCTCTCTTTTACTCTGAAAGGTGATAGCATTGAGGATGCGAAAAAATTTCTGGAAAGAGTTCATATATTTTCCCTGGCAGAATCGCTGGGAGGCGTTGAGTCACTTTGCGGTCACCCGGCCACGATGACCCATGCCAGCATTCCCAAAGCCGAAAGAGAAAAAGCCGGACTGAAAGATTCACTGATCCGCCTTAGCATCGGCGTGGAAGACATCGAAGATATTATCGAAGATCTGAAGCAGGCGATTGGGTAATAGTGCTTAGTATTCTGTGCCCTGTGCTTAGGAAAATAATAATAGAGATGTTGAATTTTATTCCTGTGCACAAAGCACTGTGCACTATTTATTTTATAAGCAAACTCCATGTCCCACGCCTTCTTTATCCAGTGTTAACAATTCTCCCGATTGGGTAAACCCGCCTTTAAAGGGATGGCTTTTGATAAACATGGGAGTATCCAGATCAACGAATTTAAAATTTCCCTTTCCTGCGGCCAGATGAGCTGAGAATGTCATGGCCAGAATGCTTTCCACCATTCCGCCGATCATGAGATCGAGCCCGGCTTTTTGCGCAGCGTCGATCATTTTCAGCGCCTCGCTCACGCCGCATTTCATCAGCTTTATATTAATGACATGCGCAGCTTTTTCCCTAATTAGATTTAGAACATCTTCTTCGGAGCGCGCCGATTCATCGGCGGCGATGCACAGCCCTGATTCTTTCACCAGTCTTGCCATACCTCCCAGGTCTTCCCGGGGAAGTGGCTGCTCCAGCAAAACCGGATGAATGCCTGAAGATGATAACTGACGAACAAACTGCAAAGCCGATTCAGCACTATATCCGCAGTTGCCATCGATAATCAGAGAAGCATGGGGAGCAGCAGTATGAATAGCCAGCACACGCTTCACGTCGAAATCAATATCCTGGCCGCTTGTCTTAATTTTAATGGTGCCGATTCCACGGTTCACAATGGCTTTGGCGGATGAAGCGGCATGCTCTATATTGCCCGCCGTAATGGTCATATCCGTTTTAAGCACCGTACCTGCTCCACCAAAGAAACGATAAAGCGGAATTTTTTTATAACGGGTCAAGGCATCCAGCATAGCCATTTCCACGGCGCAACAGGCTGAAGGAAATCCAGGCTCCTGCTTTCTGATAAATGCAGCCAGCGTTTCCCATTCATAGACATTCTTACCGATTATATATTGGCTGATTCTGGAGAGACAGTCCAGTGTTCCTTCCTGGGTCTCTCCGCTTACTGCCGGAAAAGGAGCTGCTTCGCCCAGCCCTGTAGTCCCATCCGACAATTGAATAATAAGCAGAACATTCTTCGCCTCCCAC
>JBJMLY010000005.1:0-5691 GCA_045805025.1 Cytophagaceae bacterium
AATAATTGTAATAATAGGAGACTGTCCTAAGCTGAGCACCTAAGCCATAATACCATTTAAGACCTTGTATATCGCTAAAGTTATTATGCACGAGGTAGCGGAATTGTATGCTTAGCGGATTTGAAAAACCTTCGTGGTTGCTGTAATAAAAACCCTTATCCTTAAATCTCCCATCGTGAGCAAACGTGTAATTATAATTATAACCCCAATAGTAAGGACGTCCGACAATAAGCTCAAATGCTTTGTTGCCGACATATTTTTTTACAGAAATCCCATTTGGATTTCCAAGCTTAATACCGACGCCCCAGTTATAGGATGATGAACGGTTAGTATTGCTTTGTGCCATGACTGAGCCGCCATAAAAAAATGTCAGCAAGAGTGACAGGCGTATGATACTGGATAGTCTTTTCATGTTTGTTGTCTGTTTAGTTTCTGTCTTTAAATAAATTTAATTGGTTTTGTAATCCTGGCTTTTTGAAAGCAGGTTATTTCTTTCCTTTCTCTTTGTCCTTGATGCGCCCGCGCAGAAGAAAGCTATGGCTTGCCGCATCCATATTCTTTTTAAAGCCCCCTGCACCTTCTTTCATGTTGACAACAGCCATGTCGATATTTTCAGCGAAAACGGTATCCATAAAAAGCTTTCCGATGGTACCCTTTCCGCTTCTGATGGTATTGGTGATGACTGAAAGATCATCAGTAATATCAGCCGCGTTATTAGTAGTAATTTGAAGCTTGAGTAAGATGTCGTCCATATTTATAGGAACACTGGTAGCGATAGAATCATTGTGTTGGATTTCTTTTTGACCCATACTTCCCGGGAGAATAATCATGATTTTATTGCCCATGAGCCCGTCGGAGCCGATTATAGCTCTGGCATCTTTCTTAATAAATTTTCTCACTTTTTCATCCATGACAAAATCTACCCTTACAGTTGTATCGGTAATTATTTCAATGTTGTCAACCACGCCCACATTGATCCCCGAAAACCGAACATTGTTGCCAACCTGCAGCCCGCTGATATCTTTAAAAATCCCACATAGTTGAAAGGTCTGGCTAAACAGTTGTTGCTTTTTTCCGATAAAATATATTCCTACGATCAGCAAGGCCATAGCCACAGATACGAATATTCCCAGACTTGCTTTATTGCTTTTATTTTTCATTATTTTACGGTTACGTTTGGCTGCTTACAATATTTTTATGATACGTTCTTTATTCGAAAAGTGAGCGGAACCATGGATCATCTGATTTGCTTAGCTCGTCAAAGGTGCCTTCTGCTTCGCAGGCGCCTTCCTTGATTACCATAATTCTGTTACCCGTAAGCTTTGCACAGGCTACGTCGTGTGTAATAATGATGGAGGCAGTATTGTATTTATTCTGTACGTCCAGCATCAATTGACTGATCTCTTTGGAGGTGATCGGATCCAGCCCCGTCGTGGGTTCATCGTAAAGCATGATTTCAGGTTTTAATATCAGCGTGCGGGCCAATCCGATTCTTTTCCGCATACCACCGGAAAGTTCGGAAGGCATTTTATCAATGGCCTCTGCCAAGCCGACATTCTGAAGTGCTTCCATTACCAGTGCATCCAGTGCTTCACGTTTGACAAAACTTCCGCGAAGTGGAAATTCAAGATTTTCTCGTACAGTCATTGAATCATACAAAGCAGCGCTTTGAAATAAAAAGCCTACTTTTTTACGAATCTCGTTAAGCCTCTTTTCTGTTAATCCGACAATGTTTTCTCCAAGCACCGCAATGGAGCCTTCATCAGCATCTACAAGGCCAGCAATGCATTTTATTAATACGGATTTCCCTGCGCCTGACTTTCCCAACACGATCAGATTTTCCCCTTTTGCCAGCGTAAGACTTAAATTTTTAATAACCGTTTTGCCCCCGAATGATTTCCTCAGATTCTTTATTTCTATTACTAGAGCGTGATTATTAATGCCATCGCTTCTAAGGGGTATGCCAGAATTCATAAGGGTAGTTTCCATAGAGCTAATGACTAAATAAGCTAGTGACCTGCACTGCAATCATGTCTATAATAAATACCATAAGTGAACCCATGACCACGGCTGAATTGGCAGAGACACCCACTCCTTCGGTACCCTTTTCAGCATAATATCCTTTGCAGCAAGCTACCAGACCGATAGCAAATCCGAAGAAAAATGTTTTTATCAGCGATGGAAATACATCCATAAAATCAAGCTTTGCGAATACCTGAGCGAAAAATAATTGCATGCTTACATCGGCCTTGATATTAACAGCTATGTAAGAACCCATTAAAGCGATCACATCCGAAAAGATGACCAGTATAGGAACCATCAGCATGGTAGCAACAACTCTGGTAATGACAAGGTATTTAAAGGGGTTGATACCCGAAACTTCCATGGCATCCAGTTGTTCGCTTACTTTCATTGAAGCCAGTTCGGCTCCAATACCTGAGCCTACCTTCCCGGCACAGATCAAAGCAGTAATTACGGGGCCGATTTCTCTGATTACCGAAACTGCGATCATGGCAGGTAGCCAGGACTCTGCACCAAATTCGGCAAGTGTAGGTCTGGATTGTATCGTAAGCACGAGTCCCATGATAAATCCCGTAATCCCAACAAGAGGCAGTGATTTAACGCCGATTATATAACATTGCCTCACAAGCTCATCAAATTCATAAGGCGGCTTTAACACCTGACTAAAAAAATTTATTGTGAAACGGGTCAACAATGTCATTTCTGTGAAAAAACCTGTAATTGCAGACTTGAAGACAGGCTGGACTAAAACTTCTTCTTTCCCGATAGACATTCTTTGTTTGGACTAAACTTTGTGATAGATCAAAAGGACTATTAGTTAGGAATCAGATGATACTCATGTTTGTCGCTTCCGTCCATAAAATAATACCAGAATGATTTTTCTTCCAGCTTCAAAATGGTGAGTGTCCGTGATGATTGAGCATCTCCACCACTTAGTTGTATCTCCTCATCTTTGCTTTGAAAATTCCAGCTTCCTGTGTTATAGAGGTTTCCCCATTTATAACTGTACCCATTTGACTTTGTATATGTCTCAGTATAATCCGACATGAGGGAAGTGTAATCAGTGCTATTCTTTGAATAATGTTCTACTTTCCATGTATTCGTTACTCGTTCTTTTCTTGATGTTAAAACAATCGCCGGGTTTTCCGAATACTTTTTGCAGCTCGGCATGGTTGTGCCGCTTACTGCCAGGAGGGCAAGTAGCAGTGATAATTTTAGGTTTCTTTTCATTGCATAGTGGGTTATTATTATAAAATAAATCGATATCCAATAGTAGCCTGATACCAGGCATTTTTGTATCGTGGCGTTGTGGAAGTTCCGTCACCATTGTTTCTACGGAGATCCCAACCAGCTCTGCCACTCACGACAAAATTCTTTAAGTTAATGTCGACACCTCCCAGAAAACACAGGGTATTTCTTCTGATGTTGTCGTTTTTAAAATCCTGTTGCTGTGCCATGGTGGTGTTGCCGTTCGTGAAGACATCCTTTTGATTTAAAAGATAAGAATATTGGGGCCCGCATAAGAGCGAAAGAAAGCCGGTGGGTTTCACCACAAACAATAAAGGAACATCGAGATATGTGCTGGTTCGGGTTAATGCATAACTATTCCCACCGTAAATACCTGTTCCTTTAAATCCTTTTTGTGAAAGCAGTAATTCAGGTTGTATGCCCAGATGTTTGCTGAGAGGGATAGAGAAAAAAGCCCCGGCTGCTAAACCTAACTTAGGGTTGGCTACAAAAGACTCTCCCTGGGTGTCGTAGACATTAGAATAATTGAAGCCTGCTTTTAAGCCTACCACAAACTTATCCCTGAAATCCTGGGCAAAACTTAATGTTGCCGTGCTGGCAAATAAGGCTATGGTTAAGAAAGTATTTTTCATTGATTGAGATTGAAGTGATTTTAATTTTAAGAGAAGAGCGTTGGCTTAAATCAAATCTTTAAAAGCCTTTCCAAGCTCATCCATTCCGTGACTAAATTCTGATTTAAATAAATCCCATTTTTCAGCTCCCTGGAACTGGTAATCATCCAGCTGTTTTTTCATGTCACTGTTCTTTCTTTCCAATGCAGCTACCTCCAGATCGTAATCTGCTTTGGCAGCGTTTTTGTCAGCCTGCTTTCTTGCTTTAAATTCAGCGATGCTTTTTTCGTTGGCAGCAATTTTAGCCGCTGCTTCTTTCCTGTAAGCTTCCACATCGGCCAGATATTCTTTATTGGCTATATCGAGATCTTGGTTCGCATTCTTTACATTGTCCTGCGCCTTCTGTACATTTTCTGCAGAGTTGCTGCAACCGCTTATAAGAGTAGAACTGATATAAATAAAAGATGCTATTGCTATTAATTTTTTCATGATCGTTTGATTTATTGGTGTATTAATTTATGCTGCAATCTCGGCTGTTTCAGAATTCAATGTGTTACACAACTTTAGTTAAGACTTATATAATTCACACATGCGTATTCTTCAATCAGCATCCACCAGGTCTTTACTATAGATTTCTATGGCTTTGGTGAAGTCGGGATGCCCACTTTCTTTTACCAAAAAACATCGTATTAATGAATAATCTTCGTTCACGAAGCCTGGGTGCTCATCAACATTAAAGACATACGATTTGTTGTCTTTGATGCATATCACTGTCTGAAATAGTTTGACATCAAAAAGTGCTTTCATTTGCTTGTTCTTTTAGTGTTCGCTTTATACATTACCTGGAAATAATTTTAAATTCCACCCTTCGGTTTAATTGCCGGCCTGCGATGGTAGTATTGGTAGCAACCGGCTTTAATTCGCCATCATGTTTCATGGTAATCCTACTTTTTTCTATACCGGACTTGAGTAATAAATAGTCGGTAACGGACTTTGCCCGTTTCACAGAAAGCAGGTCGTTGTATTCCTCAGATCCCACATTGTCCGTATTGGCGGTGATTTCAATCTGCATAGAAGGGTTTTTCTTTAAGAGCACTACCAGTCTGTCCAATTCCAGAAAGGATTCCGGCTTCAAATCATACTTATCGAAAACAAAAAAAATATTATTAAGGGCAATTGTTTGGCCAGCCTCTATAGGCGTGATGTAAAGATCTTTTCTGTATTCCTTATAATCCTCCATCTTTGTAAGGTCGATGTTCGAATTCACAGAAATATAACCCTCCTTTTCAGCCAGGTAGCCATAGCTGCTTCCTGAAGGTAATACAAGCTGATAATATCCGGCATTATAACTCGAGCTGGCAAAGCCTGCTTCTTTTCCCGTGGCAAGATTCTCAAAGAATATTCTCACTCCTGCTACCGGCTGATTCGTTTTACTATTCAGAACTTTACCGAATACCAGCATGACGGGCAAGGGCTTTAAGATCTTTGGCAGCACAAGCATGTACATATCGACATCTTCAGCCTTTTCTGATTGGGAAGTAAAATAGACCTGATTTCCTGAAGCGCTTAAAGTGAAAAACGATTCATCAAAAGAGCTGTTTACCACCGGACCCAAATTTTCCGGTGTTGACCAGTTCTGCCAGGTTTCGTCCATGCGGCGGCTCATATAAATATCACTTCCACCATACCCATCCAGTCCGTCGGATGTGTAGTAAAGAGTTTTGTCATCCGCCGCCAGAAAAGGAGCTGCCTCAGTTCCTTTGGTATTAATGAATTTGCCCAGGTTCAATGGTTTTGTCCAAGTACAATC
>JBJMLY010000006.1:0-6500 GCA_045805025.1 Cytophagaceae bacterium
AAGGCATAGGGTGCGGTCTGTGCGAATAATCCTGATGAGATTAAAAGCAGCCCTATACAGGTGCTGATCAAAGTTAGTCGGTTCATAGTTTTTACCAATTAATAGTGGCATTTCCGATAGATACCAATATCAATGAGTTAGCATCGCACTTATCCATTAAATTTTAAGATAAATTTTATAAATGAGGGTAATTATGAAGGCTGATTATCTACCCGGACAGGCAAGTGAAAGACAGAAAAAATTTAACTACAAAAAACTGTATATCAATCAATTGTATTTAATTTAAGCCCTTTAAAAAAGGAGCCATATAAAGAAATCCGGAAAAATGATTTAAACCAAAATTACAGGTTACGAAAAACCGCTCGAGCATTCGAATTAAAACGTAAAAAAATAGGCGCAATGTTAACTGGAATTATTCTTAAAAATGCAGAGTTGCGGAGAAATTCCAAGGGTAAATATCAAGCTGGTGCTGGCCATCTCATCCCTCTGAATCGGTGAAAATGCTGAAAACAAAAAAAGCACAGGATCAGAAAAATCCTGTGCTTTTTATAATCGAAGGAAAGGAAGTATTACATACTGTAATCCTTAAGCATTTCCATTAAGGTTTTTCTGGCCACATGGATTCTGTTTTTAACTGTACCCAGAGGAATCTGAAGCTTTACAGCAATTTCCTCGTATTTAAATCCTGAAAAATGCAGCATAAAGGGGTCCTTCAGTGATTTATCCAATTGCTTGATGGCTTGCTGAATATCTTCCATGGCCATATTACCGGCTGCACGGTTACTGGTAATGGCTTCTGAAGATTTCAACGTGTATTCCTCTTCGATAGAATCGGTAATCATCGCTTTTTCATGATGATACTTGCTGATAAATGTATTCTTCATAATGACATAAAGCCAGGCTTTAATATTGGAGCCCTGTTTGAATTTATCTTTATTTCTAAGCGCTTTGAGCAAAGCATCCTGTATAAGATCATTGGCATCCTCCACATTGTTACGGGTATATTTTAAAGCAGGATGTTTAAGAGATTTTGAAGCGGTATAAACAAGGTTGTTAAATTCTACTGTTGTCATAATTTTGGTTGTTTATATACATTTATAATCAAATGTAATATTGATATGAATTATTTACAAATATTTTGATATTTTTTTTAAAAAAGCTCAAAAAAGGTAAAAAAATGGGTTTTAGTAAAAATATATCAATGTAACTAATATAACATATTTTAATAATTATTAATAAAACAAGCAATAATTAAGTCAATTACTTACATTAAAAATCTCTAAAAAACAGGCGAAAAATTCATAAGTACTTTATTCCTAGAAATTTAAAAAAGAGAAAACAGGGGATTACTCTAAACAGGGCTGAGCTCAGAATCTATTAAAATACCACTATAGCAATGCTACACTAAAGGCCGATCAGCTTGAAGGCTCCCCAATAATAGGGGTGCGGATACTCCTTCCTCAACTCAAGCTGGGCCTGCTTGAAGGCGTTGGCAATTTGTCTTTCTTTCAGCAGGCGGCCGTAAAATTGAACCATCAGCTTGCGGGTAGCCTGATCGTTCACTTTCCACATACTCATCAGGATATCATTTACGCCTGCCACTTCGAAAGCACGCTGCAATCCATACACACCCTCCCCGCTTTTCAGTTCTCCCAAACCTGTTTCACAGGCCGAGAGCACCACCAATTCGGTTTTGGTCAGATTCAGATTCGAGGCTTCGTAGGCTGTTAAGACGCCGTCTTCGCTTTTGCTGGTATTTGAAATCACCCCGGCCAGCAGCAGACCTGAGCGCATCATGGGATTTTTGGCAGATTCCGCCTGATTAAAAAATCCATGAGTCGCGATATGAAAAATATTTCTGGAAGCCGCGTTTTTCAGAAAATCCTCGCTGGCCTCGAGACCGATCACCACCTTATTTTCAATATTATTCATAGTAAGATATTCCGATATCGCTCTTACTTCTTCTTCCGTTCCCGGAAGGTCAGAAATTCCGCCGCGGAAAAGATCGTCTATGGCTCTGGAGCCCGAAGCATTCGTTGTATCACCTTTATTGCCATAGTCAGGCCGGCCCAGCAGCAAGGCTGATTTAAAATAAAAATCCTGCCTTGGGGCCAGAATTTCCTTCGTGTTGGTCACATTGATCACGGAAAGCTCATCGATCAGGTAAGAACCGCTCCCAGGATTCCGGAGCACCGAAAGATTGACCAGGTTATAAATGCCGTCGGGCGAAACATAGATCTGCCTGATATTTCCAAGCTTCTCTTTAAAAGGCTGCCAATAGGAATTGTAAGAATACTGGTCGTCCATCTTAAACCTAAGCGCATTTCTGTAATAGTTATAGCTTTTGCTTTCGAGCGCATTTCCCTGACTGATGACGACGGTTTCGGGAGAAGTTTTTGTATCCGCCTTAATGATCAGAGCCAGGTAGGCGATACTATCGGTAAGAGTCCTGACAGACTTTGGTGCTTTGGGGGCCTTGGTGAAATTCTCGGACAAAGCTTTATCGCCGTACTTTCTTACGCGGATAATTTCCATCGCTGCTTCTCCTGGTTTCAGGCTCGCAGCCACTTTTCTCCAGTCGGGCTCCTTCCTGCTTTCGTTGAAAAGAGCAGTCTGCTGGGCCATTTCCTTTTCCAATCTGTTTATGGAACTGCTGAGTTCCTTCACCTTTTCGCTGGCATCGCTGTATTTGTCGATCATGATCCTGTTCGACAGTTCATTCTTAAGCTTTCTCCATTCATTGAATTTATTGCGAAGCAGGGTATCTCCTGAATTCATAACCTGAGCCAGCAGGCGGTTGGACTCGCTCAGTATGATCGCCTTGGTTCTGATCTGAAAATCAAAAAGCAAAGGAATTAATGAATCGGAAGAGCCTTGGCGCTGCAGCTTTTCAAGGGCAAATGAATTGAGGATATCAAAATTACTTCGTACCGACGCATAGAAGTTTTCCTTTTCGTATTCGGTCAGGGTGGAAAAATTTTTCGAAACGAAATCCATCTGAATTCCGGACGCCCGGAGAAAGAGCCGTTCGGCAGCATCGTAATTACCGGCATTCCATTCGATCTTTCCCTTATTCAGCAATAAGGGAACAAGATGATAGGTTTCGGTTTTAATGACCTTATCATAAAGCCTCAGGCTCTTCGCACTGTATTTTCTGGCATGAGCCGAGTCGCCTGCCAGGCTGTAACATTCTGAAAGAAGGTTCAGGGATATGATCTTGCTCAGGTTATTCTTGCCCGCCTCTTTGCGCGTCCAGTGATGGTGCTGAAGTCTTTTATTCTTATGAGCGAAACGCAAAGCCTCAGGAATATTTTCTCTTGCCAGCTCCAGCTCGGTAAGCATTTGATAGGTATTGGCATAGCGGTTAAGATCCTGTTTGGAGGTATGGGTAGAATTTTTAATGAAATAGATATACTGCTTAAAATAGAAATAAGCTGAATCGTACTGGGCGGTTTTAAAATAATATTTACCAAGCACCTGGTAAGACCTGTACCGCACGAGATTGGTTTTTGAAAAACGCTGCTCTCTCAGCCTGATGCATTTCCTGGCCAGCTCGCCAGCTTCTGAAAAGTTACCGGTCTCCAGGTACATCAGGCTCAGCTCATCCAGAATATCATAGTCTATAGCCCTGATCCTCTTCCCCTCCTTTTCCTTGCTCTGCAGGATCTTATAAGCGGCATAATAATTTTTCTCGGCGGTGGAGTAATCGCCGGCCTTTTTATAAACCATTCCCAATCCAAGGTACAGAGGCACTGCCCGCCGGTTGAAATCTTTCTTGTCTTTAATCCGGAGAAGCTTATCGTTCCCGTATTGTATAGCCTGATCGTAGCTCTCCTCTTTAATGATCTTGAAGATGTGGTTGTCGACCTTAAGCTGAGCATGCATTTCTGCCGCAGACAGGAAGAATACTGAAATCAACAAAAGAAAAAATTTCCGCATGGTCAGATTTTTTTTGTTTTGGCCTGAAACAGAAATATTTTCATGTGGAAGCTGGAAGCAAAATAACGGGAAATCTCATTATTGAACTGCCTCAGCACCGGCCTTTTATCGTGGATAAAGGAACCGGCTGGTGTAAACCAGAATCCGAAACCCATATCAATACGTCTGAGCATAATCCAGTTGAAGCTGATCATATGATTGGTGTAAAACTTACGGAAAATATTTCCTTGAAAATTTCCCGTAAAGACAGTGACGTCTTCCGAAGCCGTTACACGCTCTCCGAGAAACTTGCCCCGGGAAAAGAAATTAAACCCGATGCGGTAATTGATATAGGTCTTGGGGGAAATATAATAGTTAAAACCGATAGGGATCGTTACGAACTTGAAAGACAAGGTGATCCTGTTGATGGAATCAATCAAAGGTTCGTTTTTGGTATTCTTTATAAAGGCCTGGTAGAAACTGTCGTTCTTCTTATCAATATAGAAACCAAATTCATGACCATACCAGCCGGTTTCAATGCTTTTATTGATATCCAGCTTCTTTTCCACCAGAAGGCCGTGGTTAAAGGTGAAAAAATTCGGTTTGTCATAGCCTACCCCGCTTTCAAACAGCAGCTTAAACCTGGTCTGCGCCTGAAGGCCCAGACCGTAAAAGAGAAAAAAAACAAGTATGCATTTTTTCAGAGTCATAGGAAGCTCTGCTATGTAGTTACAAAAAATGAATTTAAAAAAATCATGAGACCTTCCCAATTTTAAAGGAAAGAATTGATATGAGCCGCATCTTACTTTATCCGGCATATTTTGGGTAAATTGCCGAATGGAAATTACAACAGTACAGGTTATTGATGAATTCACGACAGCATTTAAGGGAAGCATCAAAGAAGAGGATTTCGTCAGGCTCACGCTCAGCAAACCTTCTGCACACGAAAAAGAGCTCCTCAATGTGTATGTCAGAGCCGTCACAATCAAGCAGCAATCTAAGCTTTCATTTACTTACCGCTATAAAAACAATGATCAGGTAAAAAACTACGGGCTTGCTGAGGCAGAAGCTGAAATTAAATCCCTGCTGAAAGACTCTTTTAAGATCGCCACTCTTTTTACTACCCGGGAAGACCTTGTACTGCTAATCCCTAAAAAAGGAAAACTCATTCTTAAAAAAGGCAAGCCGAGTTTCACCACGGCCGCTTCAGAAAATCACGACCGCGAAAAAAAGAAGCGGGCGGAAGGCGATGTTGCCTATCTGCAGATCCTGGGCATCACCGATGATGCCGGGCATGTGATTCCTAAAATGGCCGACAAATTCAGGCAGATCAATAAATACCTGGAAATTCTTGAAGGGCTGATCAAAGAAGCAAATCTTCCTGAAGAGATCAGCATTGTGGATATGGGATCGGGTAAAGGTTACCTGACTTTTGCCTTATACGATTACCTGCGCAATAAACTCGGGCTAACTATTAAAGTCACCGGTATTGAACTGAGAAAGGAACTGGTGGACTATTGCAATAAGACAGCAAAGGAATGTGGCTTTGAACATTTGCGCTTTGAATGCAGACCAATAGAAGATTTTTCCGAATCAAAAATTGATATTCTGATCGCTTTGCATGCCTGCGATACAGCTACGGACGATGCGATCCTTAAAGGCATTCATTCCAAAGCTGCTCTGATCATATGTGCACCCTGCTGTCATAAGCAGATCCGGCAGCAGCTGAAAGGCAAAGAACAGAAAAGCCCGATTCTTAAATATGGCATCTTCAAAGAGAAGCAATGTGAGATGATCACTGATACCATGCGCGCGCTGATCCTGGAAAAGCATCAGTACGAAACGAAAATCTTTGAATTCATTTCCAACGAGCATACACGAAAAAATGTGATGCTGACGGCCATACGAAGCGCGGCCGAACCCAATCAGGCCAGACTCGACCAGCAACTGGAATCCATTAAAAAAGAGTATGGGGTCGATTTTCATTACCTGGAAAAGCATCTGTAAATAAAAAAATCCTGCGAGTCTTTCGCAGGATTTTTTTATTAAAGAATCATTCTCCTTAAGTCGCACTGGTATTCACTCCCATAAAATCTCCCCAATAGGAATTCACATCGGCATAATGTCCATTGGTTTCGGGCCAGTGCTTTTTATCAAATCCAGGCGCTCTTTCCAGAAAATCATTTTCAATATTCAGCACAAAATCATGATTTTTAGGATTTACTCTCAAAGCGGTGAAAGGGATAGCAAATAATTTGTCACCGATCCCTAAAAATCCGCCTTTGCATTCCAATACAATATATTCAATAGCCCCTGTCTTCACATTCAGCATGATGTCTTTGATCTTTCCCAGTACTTCGCCTCTGCCGTTTTCTACCTTGTCGCCGATTACCGAACTCGCCGTCAGTACTTTCAAAGGCCGGTTGGCATTCGGGCCGCTGTGATTCTGCCCTGTCAGATTATCCTGATCGATCACTGTATTTACATCCATATTCCCTCCATCTTTTTAATAGGTTCTTACTTCTCCACGAAGTCATAACAAAAGCTGCAAAAAATAAATTCTGTGATCCTCAGATACTTCA
>JBJMLY010000007.1:0-8098 GCA_045805025.1 Cytophagaceae bacterium
ACTCGCCTGGTAGGTGTAAAGCTCGAAATACCTTCCTTTTTTGGCGATCAGTTCATCGTGGGTTCCTGATTCCTGTATGCTTCCGTTCTCGATTACCAGGATCTGATCTGCCTGCCTGATCGTACTCAGCCTGTGTGCGATCACAAAAGTTGTTCTTCCTTCCATCAGTTTCTTCAGACTCTCCTGGATATAGGCTTCGCTTTCCGTATCCAGGTTGGAAGTGGCTTCATCCAGGATCAGAATCCGGGGGTTGGCCAGAATAGCTCTGGCAATGGCCACGCGCTGTCTCTGTCCGCCCGAAAGCTTGACGCCTCGTTCTCCGATAACAGTCTGCAGGCCTTTTTCAAAGCGGTCGGTAAATTCATCGACGTGAGCGGCCTTCACGGCATGCAGCACCTGCTCTTTGCCCGATTGTGGTCTTGGAAATAAAATGTTCTCTTCAATGGTTCCTTCGAAAAGGAAATCGTCCTGCAGCACAACACCTAGCTGTCCACGGTAACTATCCAGCGTCAGCTTTGACATGTCCTGTCCGTCTACCAGGATTTTCCCGCTCTGTGGATTCAGAAAGGAGGCTGCCAGTCCGGCAATGGTAGTCTTCCCGGATCCCGACGTACCTACCAGGGCAGTGATGGACCCTGCCGGCGCGCTGAAGCTGATGTTGCGGATCACGGATTTATCTTCCTCATAGGCGAAGGAAACATTTTCAAAACGGATATCACCCTTGATGGTACTGATAGTCTGGGTTCTTACCGACTTATCTTCTTCAGGACTCATATTCATGATTTCTTCCGTACGGTCGAGTCCGGCAAAGGCTTCGGTAAGCTGGCTGCCGATATTGCTCATCTGGATGATGGGGGCAATCATGAAACCCAGAAACAAGGTAAAAGAAAGAAATTCTCCCGAGCTTAGTGTCTTCTCGATCATCATATGTCCGCCGATGCCCATAATGGCCGTGGAGGCAAATCCAAGAAGCAGGCCGCCAAGACTGGTGACCACGCTGGTGGAGGTAAGGCTTTTTTTGACGTTCAGGAATAAGCGCTGCACGCCGCCTTCGAAGATGGTGATCTCCGATCTTTCGGCATTAAATCCCTTGATCACCCGGATGCCGTTCAGTGTTTCGGTAAGCCTGCCGTTCACCTCAGCATTGATCACGCTTCTTTCCTTAAAGATGGGCCTGATGTAAGCAAAGGCCTTCAGGGAAATGAATCCCAGTACGATGACGGGAAGAAGGATGTATAAAGTCAGCAGAGGACTTATTTTTATAAGTATGAAAAGACAGATCACCGAAGTGAGTATTCCTCCGATCAGCTGCACGAGGCCTGTACCGATCAGGTTCCGGATTCCTTCCACATCCGTCATGATCCTTGAAACCAGGGCTCCCGATTTATTATTATCAAAGTAACGTATCGGAAGGCTTAAAATCTGCTTATGCACTTTAAGCCGGAGCTCCGCAATCAGCTTATGAGCTTCGACGCTCAGAATCTGGGTGAGGGCATAGGAGGTGGCAGCCTGGATGACCAGGGCCGCGATTACTTCAAATAGAAGAAGTTTGAGGGCGTCTATGTCCTGATGAGGAATGATGTCATCCATTAAGCCTTTGCTGGCCCATGGAAGCACAAGACTGGCAAGCCGGCTGATGATGATCAGGAAAAGTCCCAGAAACAGGAAATTCTTTCTGGGCCAGATAATGGTTTTAAAAACGTGGGCAATGGAAATCTTGGGTTTATCCTTCTTACTCATAATTCTGTATTGATATTGGCAAATATACAAGATCGCATGCAGGATCTTTATAAAGGGGAAGACGGATAAGCAGAAGAAATATTTTAAATGTCATTCATTTTATAAATTTCTTATATTGAACAAAGGAAAATAAAGTATGGCGCATACACATCACAAGCACGGGCACAATCATGATCACCATCATCACGATCACGGACATTCTCACGTTCCGGCTCATTTCGGCTTGATGTTCCTGGTTGGAATCGTTCTGAATATCGTGTTTGTAGCGGCTGAGGTGATTTATGGGATCTCATCCGGATCTATGGCCCTGGTGGCCGATGCGGTGCATAATTTCGGCGATGTGCTGAGTCTGATCGTGGCCTGGGTTGCCTTCATGCTCTCCAGCCGCAAACCTACATCCACCCATACCTATGGTTTCCGGAGAACAACCATCCTGGCCGCTCTGCTGAATTCATTCATCCTGCTCATGAGCCTGGGTATTATAGGCTGGGAAGCCTTTATGCATTTGCGCCATCCGGCTCCGGTAGCCAGCGATACCATCATGGCCGTAGCAGGCATCGGAATTCTGATCAATGGGGTAGTGGCCCTCATGTTCTTCCGCGACAGGAAAAATGACATCAATATACGGAGCGCTTTTCAGCATATGGCCGTGGATGCCCTCATATCCCTGGGGGTAGTGCTGGGAGGTTTAGCCATACGCTTTACTTCCTGGTACTGGATTGATCCCCTCATCAGCCTGATTATTGTGGCCATCGTCCTGGTAAGTACCTGGAAGCTATTTATGGAATCTTTTCATTTTGCCCTGGATGCAGTACCCAGGAATATTGATTATCTGGCCGTAAAAAAATACCTGGCCGAAATCGAAGGGGTGGAGGAGGTGCATGACCTGCATATCTGGGGTGTGAGCACCACGGAAACCGCTCTTACGGTACATCTGTTCATGCCCGCGGGGGTTCCCGACGACCGGTTCATTTTCCGCTTAGGCGATGAGATCCATCATCATTTCGGTATTGGACATTCCACCATACAGGTCGAAAACTCCCTGGCAGGCGAAGGTCATCTGGGAGCATTTTAAAAGACCTCATTTTTTTCCTGTGGTTTTTCGCTACTCGTATAAACACGCATTGTTTATTTTTACTGGTCAATTTTACCAACAAGCTCCGAACAATTATAAGGTGTATAAGTTTTCTCTATGAATTATTTCATGTTTTTGAATTCTGGATTCAATTTGAGGAAGATTTAAAATGAAAATAATAGAAAACAGTGATTTTAGAGATCTTTCTCTCCAATTGTATGGAAAGGAGGTTGAAATCACCTTGCATGAAAATTCGCCTTCGGCTTTGTTGAATAAGAATATCCTGGTCCGTGGAATGCTGACAGGCCGCATCTGGGGCGACCGGTTGATGGGAGCAAGCCTGCACGAAAACGTTATTGCCATCACGATTAAAGAAGAAACCAGGGAATCCGAAATTTCCTGCTCTGATATTAAATCCCTGAAACTGGCATAAGCTGCCAGGCCTCTTTTATTCGGTTTCACGATCAATAATTTTATCTCAAATCCGGCCGCCACCTGGGCTGAAGGTTTTTCTTTATCTTTAGAAATAAAGAAAAACTTCCATGTATATAAAGATTTTTAAAACAGGTCTTTTTTTTCTGTCGCTCACCGTATTTTTCTCTTTTAGTCCGATCCAGGATCCCATCGATAAAAGAGTGGAAGACCTCCTGCTCAAAATGAGCCTGGAAGAGAAAATAGGGCAGATGACCCAGATCAATATTACCATGCTGATGACCGATTCGCTGAAGGCTCATTATGATTCGGTGCAGGCATTCAGGCTCGATACCAATAAACTCATCAGCTATATCACGAAGTACCATATAGGCTCTTTCCTGAACGGAAGAGGCGTGGAAGCAAAATCATGGTTCACATATATGGATCAGCTGAGCAGAATAAATATGCGCTATTCCAGATTGAAAATTCCCATCATTTACGGGGTGGATCATGTGCATGGCAGCAATTACCTGAAGGAGGGAACTATCTTTCCGCACAACATCAACATCGCCTGTACCTTCGACACGACATTCGCCCGGCAAATGGGAGAAGTAACCATTGCAGAAACGGCAGGACTTGGCCATAACTGGATCTTTGCGCCCGTCATGGATCTGGGCAGAAATAAATTCTGGGGAAGGTATTACGAAACGTATGGAGAAGATCCTCTGCTGGCTTCCAGAATGGGTAGCGCTTTTATCCGGGGAATTCAGCAAAGCAAGGCTGGAGCTTATAAGGCCACGGCATGTGCCAAGCATTTTATAGGGTATTCGGATCCCAAATCTGGCTGGGACAGGTCACCTGCCGAAATTCCCGATCAGATCCTCAGGGAATTTTACCTGCCTTCCTTCAAAGCCGCTGCAGATGCAGGCGTCGGAACCATCATGATCAACAGCGGCGAGCTGAACGGCATTCCGGTACATGCCTCGCACGAGATCCTGACCAAGCTTCTCAGAAATGAGCTGGGCTTCAAAGGGGTGGCTGTCACCGACTGGATGGACATCATCGCCTTGCAGAAAATGCACTTCGTGGCAGAGAGCGAAAAAGAGGCTACTTATATGGCTATCAACGCTGGTATTGATATGGCCATGACACCGCTTACCACGGACTTCTGCCGCTATGTGAAAGAGCTTGTAAAGGAGGGACGTATTACAGAGGAAAGAATTAACCTGTCGGTCAGAAGGATCCTGAAACTGAAATTCAGCCTCGGACTTTTCGAGAATCCTTATCCCGATAAAAAATACGAGGACCGTCTTGAACTGGTCAGCAATATTGAAAAAGCGAAACAGGCGGCGCGGGAATCGATCGTACTGATTAAAAATAAAGAGCTACTGCCGCTAAAGGGTCAGAAGAATATCCTGGTGACGGGCCTTTGCGCCGACCGGCGTGTGGCTTTGTGCGGAGGCTGGACCTATCGCTTCGCTCCGCAGAGCGATTATTGGTTCCCTCCGGAAATGCCTACCGTATATACTGCTCTGAAAACGGAATTCAACCGGGCCAAAGTAAGCTACAGCAGTTTTGAAGAGCTCACGGCGAAAGCTCAGAACGCTGATGTGATCGTGGTCGTGGCAGGCGAGGAGCTTGCCTATGCCGAAACGGACGGAAGCATCAACGATCTGAATTTATCCGGCAACCAGGAAGCATGGATCCGTAAAGCCATTGATACCGGTAAACCTGTCGTGCTGGTGTTGACAGAAGGAAGACCCCGAATCATTAGTTCGGTTTTTGACGAATGCCAGGCTGTGGTCTTCGCCGGCTTGCCGGGCGGGGAAGGCGGTACAGCCATCGCGCAGGTGCTGAGCGGCCGGGAAAATCCTTCAGGTAAAATGTCTTTTACCTATCCTTTTAAACAGGGACATATCATTCCTTACAATTACAAACGCAGCGAATATTCCGCACTAAGACCGGTAGGCGGAGAGCTTCAGCGCTTCGCCATTGCAGAGTTCGGGTACGGCCTGAGCTATACCACCTTTGCTTATAGCAATCTCACCCTTAAAGACAGCATCATCAATGGCAGGGAAAGCATCACGGCCACCGTGACCCTCAGCAATACAGGCAGCTTACCCGGCAAGGAAGCGGCGCTCTGGTTTATATCGGATGACTATGCAAGTATTACAAGACCCGTAAAGGAGCTCGCTCATTTTGAGAAGATCTTCTTACAGCCGGGAGAAAGCAGGGAGCTAAGCTTTGTGATTAAGTCGTTAAGGGATCTGAGCTTTCCGGATAAAAATGGGAAAGTAATTCTGGAAAACGGAGGCTTTGAGCTGAGCGTAGGCGGACTGAAGAAGAAATTTTATCTGAAGCAGTAGTGAGTTCAGTGTCTACAAAGAAATCATTCAGGACTTGTTTCAGCTTTTCTTCAACAAGCAATAGACAACGACTTAACCTGGACGATACTTATTTTTTAAAGGCGTAAGCAGATCTGCCAGTCCGTTGATCCTGATCTCATACATGGTAGCGAGTTGCATGCCGAGCTTGCCGGCCGGGAAGCCCTCGCGCTGAAACCACTCCAGGTAGCTGACAGGAAGATCACAAAGCAGCACGCCTTTGTATTTGCCGAATGGCATTCTCATGCTGACCAGCGATTTTAAAATTTCGGGGTCCGGACCCTGGGGATGTTCCATGACTTAAATTACTGAATCCCCTGACAATAAAAAAAAGAACCTGCCGCGATGGGCAGGTTCTTTTTTACAATCGGGCTTTACCCGAAAGATAAGAATTATTTATTGGCAACGATGTCCAGGTCAAGCTCGATTTCGTCGTAGATCATCTGATCTCCAAGGCTCTTTCCGGATTTGTATTTCACGCCCCATTTGGTGCGGTCCATCACGGCTTTGCCTGTTACTTTCAGCTGATTTCCTTCCATTTTAATTTTAACGGGGAAGCTCAGGTTTTCTGAAACGCCTTTCAGCATCAGTTGTCCGCTTACAATGTTTTCATCCGCTTTTTCTCCAGGACTCATGTTGGTGATTCTGTAGGTAGCAGTAGGATATTTCTCAGTATCGAAGAAATCAGCAGATTTCAAATGGCCTACCAGGTCAGCATTCTTCTTTTTATCAGAAAGGTCAGTATCAGTGATTGAGCTCATATTGATCACGATCGTGCCGTGAGCCAGTTCGCTCGGTCCTGCCTTGATTTCGCTGGCGCCCAGCTTGATTTCGCCTTTATGATCGCCCATTACTTTTTTGCCTTTCCATTTGATCACGCTCGCTGTTGTATCGACCTTATAGGTGAACACTTCGTTGTCAGTACGAGGACCGGTTTGTGCAGTAGAATCTTTGGCCGGAAGAGAATCTACTTTCGATTCTTTGTTGGCGTCTTTATTCTCGCAGGAGAAAAGAATGGCTCCGCAAAAAGTAAGCTGGAGAAGGGGTTTGATCACTTTCATAGATTTTGTTACGGTTTTGTTTTAAAAATATACAATGATTGAGAACACAATTAGGCTAATAATGTTTGGAAGAGCAAGAAATTTAATTTTTTGTCCTGCGTTTTCTGATCAGATACCCTGTTGCGATTAAGGTCAGGGAAGGCATCCATACCCAGATTAGCTCACTTTTGATCACCCTCCAGCCGGCAGCGCTGAAGAAGGCCTTAGCGCCTATGGGTGAAACCTGAATGGGCCTCCAGGGAAAGAAATACCGGTGATTATTGAAAGGGGCAAAGAAGGCCACTCCGAGTCCTCCGTTGGTCATGGCATCCAGTACCGGATGTGAAACCGTGGCCAGGAAAAAATAGAGAAATAGCATGATGCCTTCCTTCACCGATTTCCAGGCATTCTTATAAAAGATCAGCATCACCAGTAAGGCCAGTAATACGGCAAAGAAGATGGAATGGGTGATACCCCGGTGTCCCCACATACTCTCATAGGGAATTCCAAATCGGAAGGCCAGTGTGTCCGCATCGGGGATCATAGAGCAGACAATACCCAGGATCCAGAGCTTCCAAGGCTGCTTACTTAAAATCGTGATTTTGCCGATTGCGAAGGCGGCGATACCGTGAGAAAAGATGGAGGCCATGTTAAAAATTTGTAAATACCAGCGTTTACGTGGATCAGACCCGTGATTTAATGTCTGAACCAACCTGAATATATAAAAAACCATCCAATTCCAGTATCTTTACTGTCAGTTCATCAATACCGTCTGCCTTTGCAGACTTTCAACGAATGATACGGTCCCTTTTACTCTTTTTTATTCTGTTTCCTCTGCTTGCCGCCGCTCAATCCGCCGAGCTGTCCGAAGCCTATCAGAAGAAGATGACTTATCAGAATGCGAAGGATTATAAATCGGCCACCGTGTGGGGAGAAAAAGCCATTAGCCTGGCGGAAAAGGAATTCGGGAAAACTTCAGCCAACTATGGCAACTATGCCAGCGACCTGGCGAGCCTGTATCAGCTGAAGTCAGAATTCGACCTGGCCGGGAAATGGTACCTGGTTTCCTATAAGATTTATTCCGGGACTTATGGGGCAGACCATGCCTATACTTCCACGACAGCTTATAACCTGGCACTGGTCAACCAATCCCAGGGAAAAAGTGCCGAAGCCGAATCGTATTTCCTCAAAGCCATTCAGGGTTATGAAAAGTCATTAGGCACTGGCCACGACTATTACAAAATGGTCCTGCAGAGCATCATTCAGTTCTATGATAAAAACGGTGAGTACCGAAAGCTGGATCCTTTTCTTCAGACCGACCTGGAGATCGTCGCCCGTAAATCGGGCCGAAGCGGTGCGGAATATGCTGCGGCCCTGAATAACCTGGCCCTGAACTATTCCCACCTCAATGATTTTGCTGCTGCGGAAAAAAATTACCTGGAAGC
>JBJMLY010000008.1:0-7572 GCA_045805025.1 Cytophagaceae bacterium
ACCTTATCGGTGCCGACAATGTTTTTCGAATTGCCTAAGTTGTCAGCTTCTTCATGGTTGCCGTTCGGGTCTTCTTCAAACAGCATGATCTTTCCTTTAAACTCCTCCCGGTAGGGGCCAAGGCAATCGTCGTTCGGTATATAAACCAGTTTGGGATTTGTGTGCAAAACCCCCGCAGCTTCTGCCAGCGGAGGAACAGTAATGGCACCATAGGGATGCTGGGCTGAGATCTGATCGGCCACAAGATCCTGTACGACCGTGTTCCTGAATTCTTCCGGCACTGTTCTTCCGGCTTCTTTATTGACGGTTCTGAGGGTGAATTCCTGGTCGTCGAGGTTTCTCACTTTCAGGGAGGCGGTTTGCTTGCGTCCGCCTTTGGCATAAGGAATAAGTCCTCCTCTTTCCCGTTGAAGATCCAGGTAATTAATTGTGATAGGGGTAGACCACTCTTTTCTGTAGTGATCTCCCAGTATCATCCTTCCGGCGCCGGATCTTTTGTAATTTAAATTGGCTGCCAGGGAAATGGTGCTGTCTTTGTAATCAACATGAGAGAGGGTGCAGAACGATTCCGGCATCAGCTCTTTTTTGCTGTACAGCTTTGTACGGTAAATGACATTTCCTGTGCTGCCGTCTTTTTCCGGATTCCAGAATTCGGTCCAGACATCGCCGTTTTTCATATAGATCAGTTTCGCATAGCCTTTCTGCTTCTGGGCAAAGCTGGCATCATTTCCTCCGCTCAGGTCGTTCAGCTTGCTTCCCGATCCGCTCAACACGTGGTGGAGGTTATCGATCTTGTGGTACTGTAAATTATGTTCGTGGCCGGCTGCATAGACCAGGTTGTCGTAATTTTTAAAGATATTCATCAGCCCGTTTTTGTATTCCTGGTATTTGTAGCTGGAAATATCCTGTTCGCTTCCTCCGAATTTTCTGAACAAAGGATACAGTGCGCCGATCACAGGTACCGGTATGTATTGACCGCTCTTTCTGACGATTTTCAATGGGAAGAAATAGTCCATGGCCGAAAAGTAGCCTCCATGGTTTCCATTGCTGACGAGTGGATGGTGAGCCGCGATAACGATGTTTCTTCCCTTATTCTTTTCAATAATATCTTCCAGCTGCACCAGCATGTCTTCCTCATCTTCCGTGTCGCAATTGCCGCAGCGTCCGTAGGGTTTATTCTTTTTGTGAAGCCACCACTGCGAATCAATTGCGATCAGTACGAGGTCTTTTGAAATATTGACTTTGAAAGGGCCGGGACAGCCGTAATCCGGTATGAAGGAATTGCCTCTTTTCAGCTTTTCTTCCACGTACACTTCTTCCCGCTTAATGGCATCATGTCCGCCGGCAGTCATATTATCCCAGTCGTGATTTCCTGAGATAAAAAACACCTGGCCTTTGTAGCCATCCACAATATTCAGCTGCTCGTTAATCTTTTTCTCCATCCGGGAGCGGTTCTTGTCATTCTCCGGCGGCAGGCCATTATAATAGATGTTGTCGCCCAGAAAGACTACCGCACTGTTGCTGTCGGCGCTGAGCTGCTGTTTTAAAAGTTTGAATGTCGGTTCGGTGGTGTTCAGATTCGGATCTCCGGCATCCCCGATGAGATAAAGCGTGAAGCTGACGGCCACAGAGTCTGGCACGGCAGCCGATTTCCAGTCTTTTGCTTCTTTGCTGTAATACAGCTGCTTGTTGCAGGAGCAGACAAAAGTAAAGACCAGTAAAAATATCAGTACTCTTGGGTTCATGTTACTTTTGTTTAAACCTTAGTATAGTTCCATGCTGATGTTCTTTTCCTTCGCTGGAGATGAGAAGATCGCCTTCGACTGTAAAGCAGATACCTTCGGGTTGGGGGAAAAGTTTGCTGTAAATTTTTTCGGCATGGATTATCTTCCCTGTTCTGTCTGCCTCAATCAGTAAGTTTCCTCTGGAAGAGATCATGAAAATATTTCCGGTAAGCGGATGAATGGCCAGAGCTGAAGGACTGAAGTGACTGCCATCGCCCTCGAAATTTTTCTGATGCTTAGGAAGTACAATGTCGTCGGTGGCAATGGTGAAGAGAGGCTTTGGAGAACATGTAAAATTAGCAAGGCTGAATTCGTATACGGCTTTGACGTTTGTGGGTAAGCCCATGCCGGGATCATCTTTGCAGGCAATCAGAAGCGAATTATTTTTTTTGTCATAGCACAAGCCTTCGGTATTGTTGCTTTCCTTCAGCAGGGTTTTGTAAGCAATGATTTTCTCTTCATTCAGAATAAAAATCGTCCCGTCGCTTCTGAGTACACAGTATCCTTGTGGAGTGATGGATACATCTTCAAAATCACCATTGTCTTCAAAAGGAACTTCACGAATTATCTTTTCTTTTTTGAGGTCATAAATATAAACTATGCCATGGTTGTCTTCAATGCATGCGAGCTTGTTCTCCGAAAGGTAACTGATGCCCGAAATTTCCTTGAGTGCCTTTGGCATGATATATATATGTTCCGGCCGGCCCAGCTCGTACGAAAAATTATCTGCCGGTGCCTTCTCATTTTCAGAGCATGATAAAAATGCCAGAGTTAAAAAAATGACGGTCGAATGCATGATAAAAAGTTTAACCCCTTGCCGCTGTATAACATAAAAGAGTCCGGGCGGGTTATATACTAACTTCCGTAGCGCTCTAAAGTTTGAAAAGGGATGAATCATACTAAAAGTTTGTTTGAGGAAATTAATCAATATGTATTTAATCTTTTCAAGGAAAAGCTTTCACATCAATACGTTTATCATAACTATCAGCATACCCTTGAAACAGCCGAAGCAGCTGAAAGACTGGCCAAAGAATGCGAGTTAAAAGGCGACGATCTGGAAATCCTGCTTATTGCTGCCTGGTTCCACGATACCGGATATATCTATTCCTACGCCGATCATGAAAATAAAAGTATTGATATTGCCAGGGATTTCCTGCAGGAAAAAAATTATCCTCAGTCTAAAATCAACAAGGTAATACAATGCATTGAAGCTACCAAACGTACCATCACACCTGTAGGGCTTACGGAGCAGATTCTTTGTGATGCAGACATTGTGAGCATCGGCGACAGAAATTTTTTCGTGAAGGCAGACCTTTTGCGTACGGAATGGGAAAATTTTAAAATCCGTTACTGCAATGAGATTGAATGGGCAGAGACTCAGCTGGAATTTTTGTCGGCGGCCACCTTCCATACACCCCAGGCCCAGAAAATTTACGGTGAGCAGCTGGCTTTGAACCTTCAGGAACAACGGAGCAAGCTAAAAAAATTATTAAAGAAGGCCGACAAGAAAACGGCGGAAAAAAAGAAGAGTAAGGCACAGCCTAAACGGGGCATCGAGACGATGTTTCGCAGCATATACAGCAGTCATATACACCTGAGCTCCATTGCTGACAATAAGGCCAATATGATGATCCATATCAATACTATTATTATTTCGATTATGCTCACCGTAGTAGGCGCCAAATTTTCATTCCTGGGAACCAGCTTCAAGGAAAATCAGCGATTAATTTTACCGGTTATAGCTCTTTTATTAACCGGGCTCGTCTCGATCATATTTGCCATACTCTCGGCTAAGCCAAAGGTGACGGAAAAAGTTAATTCGATTGAGGAGATTAAAAAGAAAAAAGTAAGTATTCTGTTCTTCGGTAATTTCTCGAACCTGAGCATGGGTGATTTCGAAAACCAGATGAAGGAACTTATGAAAAGTCAGGATCTGCTTTACGGAAACATGATTCGCGACCTCTACTTCCTGGGGGTAGTGCTGAACAGAAAATATACCCTGCTGCGATACTCGTATCTGTCCTTTATGATAGGCCTGATCGCTACTGTTTTCCTGGTAATATTTATTATGATCTACCTGAAAGAGAAATACTGAATTGATTCACACAATAAGTTTTGATTTTTCTTTAAGAGGCGAAAGGGAAAGATATTTATAGTGGATGGTTCCAAGGTAATCATAAGTCTTTTTCCCCGATTTCATTTCAGACCATAAAAAGCTATTCGATACCATGGTCGGGGATTGCGAGTTGATGTATTGCGAGGTCATCAGCAGGTATTCCTTTTCTTTGACATTATTCTTAAGTATGCGGTGTGCTACGACCATGTCGCTGCCCAGGAGTTTGACAATATTTTTGATTTCCATGGTGCCGATCCAACCGAAGTGTACAATGATCTTAAGGCTCAATTCAGGCGCTTTCCGGAGCAGCTCGTATTTCATGCGCATTTTCGCCAGGCTCTCCTGAAAATTTAAAAAACTTCTTTTTACCTGACTTTCCAGCTTGCTGATGCAGGGCGGTGTTCCCAGCTTATAAAACAGAATGGCATCACCTTGAATTTCTGCTATTTTCAGATTAAGAATATTGGAATCAACAATGATTTCAAGAAGCTCATGGATTAGTTCCCGGCTATATCGGATATTGGTGTTATTGATGAATTGTGTGTAGCCGCTTATATCAGGTATATATAAAAATGCGGGCTTGACATCCTCGAAGGAATCTACCTGTTCAATGCTGCTTTTTGTAATTATTTTCCCCACAATCTACCTCACCCTTCTTTAAACCGGTTTTTTTCTGTGTTTCAATAAGATCGCACTAAATAAAACCAGTAGTTGTACCTGTACATCTATGAAACTGATTTTTAAAGAAGAATGTTACAGAAGGGAAGCATTAGTATGAATTTTATGTAGAACCAATTTTAAGAAAATATAATCATGAACCCTTCCTCTCAAAACCGATTCCATTTAGCCTTGCCGTTTTTACTTTTGTTTCTGTTATTTTTTATTGTATCCATGGTGAATAAGCCAAAGAAAAAAATTAACCAGGAAGGTCAGAAGATTGCCCCTTCAGAATGCGTCTATGCAGAATGTTCTCTGAAGTGAACAAATGTTTTTCTTCTCCAAGCCAGGCGGAAACTGAATTAAAAACTTTTTTAGTTCAGCCCTTGTTCCTTAATTGGAACAGAAGGAAAGATTATGGAGATGGATAGGGGAAAACCCAAAGATTCAGGAATGCCTCACTATAGAACACCTATGGTGATAAAAACCGAAGACCTGCAGTCTAAAGGCTTTACGGAAGAATTTCAGATTACATCCGAAGGTTTGCGCGCGTTAAACAGCGGGAAAATTTATCAGCCTCAGGACATGAAAGTGCTTGAGCATGTCAGGTATGAAGGAATTACCAACCCGGATGATATGGCTGTTTTATATGTAATAGAAACAAACGACGGGCTAAAAGGTACTGTCGTGGACGCTTTCGGTATTTATGCTAATGCTGAATTGTCTGAATTTATGAAGTATGTGGAAGATTTCACGGTCAGAAATGTCTGAGTGGGAATTTCTAAATAAAAAAAGACCTGCCATCGGCAGGTCTTTTTTTATTTAGATTTTATTTAATGGTGATGATGATCGTCACTGTTTTTCCGATAACGATTGAAGAGATAGCCGAAAATATAGACGCATATCCAGAAAGGATATACAGCCCAGTAAAGATTAACGTGCTTGTCGATCAGCGTCAATATGCCATGTACCGCGACACTGAAAATTAATCCGACAATGGCCAGGGACTGAAAAATATTCATAACAGTTATTGCTCAGCCGCGTTTTAAAAACGGCTTTCGAATGTACGCATTTTTTGGCAGGAATATATTCCGAAAGCCGATTCCGGCGATTAATCTGTAAATTATTAATTTTAATAGCTTATATTTTAGAGATGAATTCAATTGACAAGAATACGCTGGTATCTTCCAGGGCCATCGAACATGCGGGGGAAAGGCTTAAAGGAGTGGTTACGCATACCCCGTTGGCAAAAAATATAAATCTATCCGAACAGTATGGCTGCACTATTTTTCTTAAAAGAGAAGACCTGCAGCTGGTCCGGTCTTATAAGTTAAGGGGAGCCTACAATTTGATCAGCAGCAGTTCTGCGAAAGAACTGAAGAAAGGTGTGGTTTGCGCCAGTGCCGGAAATCATGCGCAGGGCGTGGCATACTCATGCAATTTGCTGAAGATCCAGGGTAGAATCTATATGCCTCACACCACCCCCAAACAGAAGCTCACGCAAGTGAAAATGTTCGGAAAGAAGTTTGTCGAGGTGATTCTTATCGGCGATACATTTGACGACGCCTATGCCGAAGCCATTGCCTATAGCAAGAAGAAAGGAATGCTGTTCGTTCCTCCGTTTGATCATCCATCGATCGTAGAAGGCCAGGGGACAGTCGGACTGGAGATACTGGAAGATTTCAAAGGCAAGATCGATTACCTGTTTCTACCTGTGGGCGGGGGCGGACTTGCCTCCGGGGTGGGGAGCTACATAAAGGAAAAATCGCCGGGAACTAAAATCATAGGAGTAGAGCCTGAAGGCGCACCTGCCATGGCAGAATCCTTAAAACAGAAAAAAGTAGTTACACTGAATAAGATCGACAAGTTTGTCGATGGCGCCGCTGTGAAGACTATAGGAGATCTTAATTTTAAAATCTGCTCCAAAGTTCTGAATGGAGTAGCCCTGGTTCCTGAAGGGAAAGTTTGTTCCACCATCATCAAACTGTACAACGAAGAAGCCATTGTTGTGGAGCCCGCCGGAGCTCTTAGCATTGCCGCGCTGGATCAGTACAAGAATGAACTGAAGGGAAAGAATGTGGTGTGCATCATCAGCGGAAGCAATAACGACCTGGGAAGAATGGAAGAGATCAAGGAAAGGTCTCTGATCTACGAAGGCCTGAAGCATTATTTCATCATCAGCTTTCCGCAGCGTGCCGGGGCTTTACGTGAATTTCTTGATGAGGTACTGGGACCCAACGACGATATAACACGTTTTGAGTATACCAAGAAAAATATTAAGGAAGAAGGACCGGCTCTGGTAGGTATTGAGCTTAAATACAGGGAGGATTTTGATAAGCTTCTGCAGAGAATCAACAAGAAGAAGATCAAATACCTGCTGATCGATAAAGATCCGAACCTGTTTAACTATTTCCTGTAAACCCGGGAGAATACTAGGATGATCAGATGCTTCTGCTTATGGATACTTTTATCTCTGGGTTTGTCTGCCCCGGCTGTAAGCAATCTGAAGTCTTTTAACAAGAAGGCTAATGCATTTTTTCGTGCACATGTGCAATCGGGAAGGGTGGATTACCGGATTTTAAAAATGAAGCACGAAAAAGAATTGCAGGATCTGGTGCAGGAAATTTCCGGCATTGATCATTCGGCCTTGCATGGGAAAGTGCTTAAATCCTATTTGATCAACGCTTATAATATTCTGGTAATTCACCAGGCAGTGCTTCGTTATCGGGGTTTTCCTGAATCGGAAAAGTATGATGAAATTATCCCATGCGAAGAACCGGGTTTTTATTCCAATAAGATACAGGATGTAGGCGGTAAGCGTATGAGCCTGAACGAGCTTAAAGAGATACTGATGGAACGGGGGAAGGATCTGAGGGTCTTTAGCCTTCTTTCTCCGGCGACCATGGGCGGACCTGTCTTATCATCCTATGCCTATAAACCGCTCGGACTTAATCATCATCTTAAACAAGGCATGAAAAGAATATCGGACGACCGGAATTTTGTAAGAAAGATAAA
>JBJMLY010000009.1:0-6756 GCA_045805025.1 Cytophagaceae bacterium
GCGGAGATTGTGAAAGAATTGTGGGGTGATTACCTGCGATTGAAAGAAGAATTCATCAAAGGCTGATACCGGTGGCTAACTTAGTTGAAATGTCATACGTTAAATAAGGAGAAGACATAAAAGAGAATAAAGATGATAACGACCTGCAGAACTTCATTGCTGATAATGGCCATTTTTATTTCTTTAAATTCATATTGCCAGACAGTTACCATAAAACTGGTCATGGACGGGAAAAATATTGAAAACTTCGACAACGATCTGAAAATTAATTTCATCACCGCTGCCGGGAGTAATTTTGTCCGCCTGGAAACTGGTAAGTTCAAGGCTTTTGTCCCTGCTTCCCACATTGTTAAATTCAGACTGGATTATGCCGGCAGTTATTTTGAGGGCGAAGGTTCTGATATAGAGAACGAATTGTCCGGATTAATCAAAGGAAAGACGGACGATATCTGGTATATCACCATCGATACATATCCCGGCGATAAAGCAATGATGGCGGAAATGGATTATCAGCTCAAACGGGAAGGCGACTATATGTTCAGTTTCAAAACATCAGAACTTGATGAATGGAGCGTGAAAAATTATAAGGAATAGAATGCTTCACTAATCTGATTAAGTAGTTAGCATTGTAATTTAAAATCTCATCGCCATTATTTGTGTCCCCACAAACAATCTGTGCATTAATACACAGATATATGGACTTTCCTCTGACCTTCTTTCAGCTGAGTTCCTTTCGATTTAATGATCTCTTCCTGTTTTTCCTCGTTGGCGATAAATGAATTCAGATAGGCGGATACCTGCTGGTAACTTACCTTCACCTCTTTGCCATTGGTAATGGCCTCGGTGGCATAGGAGTTAAGAAGATTAGGATAATATTTTTTAAACATCGGGTTGCTTACGAACATATCGCAGCCTATAATGCTGTCTCCGCTCACAGCCACCACTCCAATCACCGATGGGTCTGTGTTGAACGAGTTGCCCAGATTTTTCACATATTCCTCAAGCTCTTTGTTGTAGCTTTCAGAGCTTGTGAGGGCATTGTAGGTGCCGGTGCTGGTAGAGGCTTTATTTTTGCTGGTGACAATGGCGACATTGTCCCATACTTTTCCCTGCTGTTTGTCGACTGCTGCCGCTTTCCTTACACTCTGCGCGCTGATCGTGGAGGTTTCCTTAAAAGCAAAAGTGGTGTCATTCGTGCTCCATCTTCCATGCTCTACACAAAAAACAGAAACATCTTTCTTTCCGCTCTTCGGATACAAAAGAAAATCCTGGGCGATCACGCGGTCCTGCTTTCCTCCTTTCACCACTTCTCCTGCCAGCACCATGACGGTATCGGCAGATACATTTTCAATGAATAAGGTATTGACCGTGCCTTCGGATACGATCTGCTGTTGCTGCTGTTCTATCTGACGCTGCGGTCTGTTGTTCCGGTTCGCGGGCTCATTATATTGTATCGATTCTCTCCGGGCAGTATCCACTTTCTCTGAGATCAGCACCTTTTTTGCCTCCAGGCCCTCTTTCAGACTCAGGTAATTCCCATAGTCTTTGATCTCGCTGAAAAAATTCGCGTTTGCCCGGATCGGATAGAGCTGCAGGTTTTTAAAATGGTATTTAGTGGAACCGGAAGGCTCCGGGCTTTCCATAGCCAGGTTTTTGGAATTGTATTGAGCAGAGGCAGAAATATACAGCAGCATGCTTGAAACCAGAAGGATGTTTTTCATAGAAATACGATTTAACTCCCGAAGGGAAAGTTTATGAAACAGTATCATATACTATCTATGTGATGCGCAGAAGGAATGGATTCCATAAAGGAATCAGAATAATTGGGAGAAATTATCCGATGAATCGCTGGACGGTAAGCCTCAGCACAACCATGCAAGCCATAATAAGTGTGAATATCAGAAGCATAAAATGCGGATTTAGCGGTTCTTTTCCTAAAGTGCATTTTCAGGGCCTAAAGGTTGCATAGACTCTTGCAATTTTTTTGCCAAAGTCATAAATCATTCCGCATGCAGGTCTTTCACGGAACCGAAACCGATAATATCTTTCACGGTGCCTTCCTGCATTTCCTTTGCCCTGAGTATTTTATCGGTGCCGAATTTATCCTTAATGCTGTAGATTACTTTGCGCAAATGGTACTTGCTGATGTTATTTTCAAATAGACTGTATTGCACCGCTTCCGAAGGAATAAAATGGGAAACTGTCACCGATATAGCAGTCATCTTTCGGTTAATAACCGACTCGCTTTGCTGAGCCGATTCAAAAGAATCCATTCTGGTGCGGATCATATTCATTAGCTGCATGCCGTCCTGCACCGGCTGGTCGGGCTGGATAGTGGTTTTCCAGGAATATCCATTCTCATAGCTGGAAAAGAATCCGATGCTTTTGCAAAAGACATCCTGCTTCACCATTCTTTTTTCCAGGGTCATGCAGAGACTGAGAAAGATCTCGTCCAGGCTTGCTATCGTTTTTCTTTTGTCTGCGGAAATCTGGCGCATGGCCTGCATGCTTTTATAATCATGACTGATCAGATCTACTTCCGAAAAATTCAGCCGGTAATACCAGTAAAGTCCTGTGATGCTTTTACAGGCAGCCTTCAGACGTTCAGGAGTGGAGTGACGCATCTCCAGAGGGTTATTGATTCCCGCTACCTGCAGGCGTTCCGCCATTCCCCGGGCAATGCCAGGAAGCTGCAGCAAGGAAAGGGGGCGCAGGACCTGGTCGATATTTTCCGGTGTGATCAGAATCAGCCCATCGGGTTTCTTCAGGGAGGAGCCGAGCTTGGCCAGAAAGGCATTGGGAGCGACGCCTATCGAACATTGCAGCCAATCTCCCACGTTGGTTTTGATATCATGCTTGATCTTTTTTGCCACTTCCATCGGGTCTTTGTGGATGAGACTATAGTCCGACAGGTCTACCACGGCTTCGTCAATGCTCTTGGGAATAACATCTTCTGAATAGGCTTTCAGGACCTGGATGATCTTTACATGGAAGTCACGGTAGCGATCGGGTCTGGTTTCAAGAGGAATAAGCTCCGGACAAATCTGCATCGCTTCCGGAAGGCGCATGCCCGTCTTCACACCTCTCTTTTTAGCTTCAATGGATGGAGAAATAATGCAGCCATTTCGGCCCGTATACACACAAACTCCAACAGGACGGTTCCGGAGCCAGTAGTTGGCCTGCTGCTCGCAGCTGGCAAAAAAGCAGTTCATGTCAATAAAAAGGATATCCGCCCGCAGGTTTTTATGGAGACTGTTTCTGTTCATAGTCTCGTAAAATACTAAATATTATGTCATTTTACTAAATAAATTAGACAAGGTAAAAAAATAACCGGCCTGATAGAGCCGGTTATTTCGATAAACCCGGAAGGGTATTTTTTTATGCTGCGGCAGCGGGCGTGCTGTTATCCATTTTCACACTGCCGGTACGTTTCAGAATTCCCCAGCTGATCAGTTCTCCTTTGATCGCTTTAGTAATCGATTTCATCAGCACATACCACATAAAATATTTATAGATGATCCGTTGCAGCAGCATCAGCCAGAGCTTTCCTTTCTTTTCGTTTTCAAAAGAGAAGGCCATAATGGCGCCGAGAAGCTCAATGGCCAGGAATATTCCATACCACATCATAATGAGCAGTCCGTTGCCGGCTATAATCGATGCGATCATGAGTATGTCTGCCAGTGGCGTCAATACAGGGATCAGCAGTTGGAAGATCAGGAAGTTGGGCAGAGCAAGCAAGCCCAGTCCCTTGTATTTGGGATTGAAGCAGGCGTCTTTATGTTTCCAGAAAGTCTGCATGATTCCGAATGTCCAGCGGAATCTCTGCTTGATAAATTGCTTAAGCGTTTCAGGGGCTTCCGTCATAGCCACCGATTCGCTGGCATACCTGACCTGATGCCCGTTTCTCAGAATTCTGATCGTAAGGTCGCAGTCTTCGGCTAACGTATCCACATCGAATTTTCCGGCTTCCAGCATGGCAGTTTTTCTGAATACGCCAATGGCACCCGGGATTACGGTAATGCAGTTGAAGTAGTCAAAAGCCCTGCGGTCGAAATTCTGACTGGTAATGTATTCGATCGACTGCCATTTGGTAAGTATCTTAAAGTCGTTGCCTACTTTCACGTTTCCGGCTACCGCGCCCACTTTATCGGTCAGGAAGTATTTCATCAGGTGCGATACCGCATCGTAGCGAAGCTGTGTGTCCGCGTCAATGCATACCAGGAAATCACCTTTTGACTGGTCGATACCGAAGTTCAGGGCGGAAGCTTTACCTCCGTTTGCTTTGGTAAAGATTCGCATGCGCGGATGATTTTTGAAATTATCCAGCACCATCTGGTAAGTAGCATCTTTGGAGCCATCGTCCACAAAAACGATTTCGAAATTCGGATAATCGGTTTTCAGCAGGTTGTTCAGGGCTGAAACGACATTAACCTCTTCGTTATAAGCCGGCACAATAATGCTGACCAATGGTTTTTCTTTAAAAAAGCGCAGGTAGTCGGTTTTGGATTTTCTGAACTGGATATAGGCGAAAGTTCCAATGAATACCATCCTGCCTATGGCCAGGATAATTCCCACAAAAAAGAAGGGGAACAGCACGTATTGAAGTCCGAATATGAAATGCGCAATTACCTGATTGGCGTAGGCGAAATACATGTCGACACCATGGTGCAAGGGAGGATTGAGATCCGTTTTCTTTTTGTCCATCAGGTGATGCAGACTCACGAACGTATAACCTTTGGCTTTGAAATATTTAATGATTTTAGGAAGGGCTTTAACGGTTTCTTCCCGCTCTCCTCCGCCATCGTGCAGAAGAAGAATGTTTCCTTTAAATTCATTGGCAATCATCCTGGCGTAAATACTGTCGGCCATGGCGCCTGCCTCCCAGTCGCGGGTATCAATCGCGTTGCTGATTTTATAATAATGTTCTCTTTTACCGAATGAAATCGGCCAGATCTCCTGGTTGGTTTCAGGCAGCCCGTCATTGCTGAAGGGAGGTCTGTAAAGGGCGGTAGAATGAAGAATAACACTCTCGATCAGTCTTTTATTAGCCCGCATCTCCAGTTCGGCTCTCTTGGCTGTTACTTTGGTCAGATCGGGATGTGTGAAGGTGTGGTTGCCGATTTCATGGCCTTCCTCCCAGATTCTCTTGAGCAGGGAAATGTTTTCTTCAATCTGCACGCCCACGACAAAAAAAGCGGCGGGTACTTTTTCTTCTTTCAGAATATCAAGGATGGCCGGCGTGTATTCTGGGTGCGGACCGTCGTCAAAAGTGATGACGAGTTCTTTCTCATGCCCTTTCTTTTTCTTCCAGGCAGGAAGCGAATCCTTATGGTAAGGCAGCATGGCCGAAGAATAAAGATCTATTTGTTTGTTTTCCAAGCGGGTACAACAATTCGGGTTGCTTCGGTGACCGTGAAGCTTCTCCCTCAGCTGGTTGAATTCAACATTATGCTTGTTGGAAAGAGAAAGCGGATCCGTTGGGTCGATTATGTTTTTGAACGCGCTGTTTTTGTCAATCAGCTTCGGAAAAATGAAAAAATCGGCTACTCCGAATGAAATTACCAGGAGCAAAAGAAAAATAATGATCCTGAAACTCCATATAAACCTTCTCCATCTCCAGGGAGAACTGCTCTGAAATACCTGACGCTTATTACCTGACATACTGAAATTCTCTTAAAATTATTTATCACTTATGGAATGCACTATAAAAACCCGCAATAAGCCTGTTTTGTTAAATTAAAATTTGGTTAAGGTGCTTTTGAGGGGATTGCAATCGGGATAAGGTTTTATTTGGCAGAAAATTACCCCATAGGCTAAAGCTCTTAAGGAATATTTGGGGAATAGGCAGGGTTTTGTTTAATTTGGAAAAAATTTAATTTTTTTAACCTGAAGATCATGGAAGAAAAAAACAAAAAGGTGGCAGAGCCATCAGAAAAAAAAGAAAAAAAGGGTTCCGGCCTGCTTATCGGATTAATACTGGTGATTGTACTTTTAGCAGGAGCATTAGCCGCTGGAGGATATTATTTTATGACCTCTCAGGAACAGGAAACTAAAATAGCCAGCCAGGATAAAAGCATCAAGTCCAAGAGCGATTCAATTACTGCTCAAATCGCAGAAATCAAGCGTTATCAGGATGAACTTCAGGCCAAAAGCGATTCGCTTCAGGCGCTCGGACAAAGCAATGCAGACCTGGAGGCTAAAATTCAGCTGATTCAGAGAAAACTGGTCGTTGCTCAGCGTAATGTGGGTGATCTGAAGGCACTGAAGGCTGAAATTGAAAAATACAAGGCGCTGCTTGCTGCCAAGGATCATGAAATCGATAGTCTGAAGACGATGGAGGCTGGTTATAAAACACAGATCACTACCCTGGAACAGGATAAGCAGATCATGGGTGATACGGTCAACAATCTTAGAACCAGCAAACAGGAGCTTGCCGAAAAAATCGCGCTGGCTTCTATCTTAAGAGCTGAAAACATCAAAATCACACCTCTTGACAAGAAAGGGAAAGAGCTGAAAATAGACAATGTGAAGGCCAAGAAAGTGGACAAGCTTAAAGTGGTGTTCAACCTGGCTGACAATAAAGTAGCCAAGAAAGATGCCAAGCAGGTAATGATCAGAGTTATTGATCCAAGCGGCGCAGCACTGTTTGACAATACCACCGGTGGAGGAACATTTACTGCTGGCGGCAAAGAGCTTCCATACACAGCCATGCAGGATATCAGCTTTTCGAATACAAAGCAGAAGCTGACCTTCACC
>JBJMLY010000010.1:0-6386 GCA_045805025.1 Cytophagaceae bacterium
CTTGACGACGACGAAGTAGAAGACGAATGGAAAAAACAGCTTAAGAACTATGGTAAGGTGGAATATTCCAAAGGTATCTACACAGTCCCGGTAGCCAATGTTCCTTCTATTTCTTCTTCCCCATGCCGCATTACGTCCATTGTCAAAAGTTCGGGCAAAGGTACCCAGGTATGGTATTCGATCGACCTTGGTAATTCACATGTAACTTCTTCAGGAAATTCCAGCGCTTATAAAGCGGCAGAAAAAATCCTGAACGATTTTGCTATTTTGTGCTATAGAGATGACATCAATAACCAGATCAAGGATGCGGAAAAAGCCCTGTCAAATTCTGTGAAGGATCAGGAAAAAGAAGTGAAGGAAGGCGAGCAGCTTGTAAAAGATGTTGAAAAGAACAAGCAGGAAAAAATCAATCTGGAGCAGAAGATCAAAGAGAACGGCGAGCAGGCAGTGCAGCTTCAGAAAGATATTACTCAGAACAAAACCGATCAGGCTACCGCCGCACAGCAGGTAGAGAAAATGAAAAAAGCACTGGAAGTGGTAAAGGCAAAGCTGACTACGGTAGGACAATAATTCAGTTGACAATTGACAACAGGCAGTTGACAAAAAAATGTCAGCTGCCTGTTTTTTTATAACGGTGATTAAGAATTTTGACAATTTTGCTTGTTAAGATAAGGTGTAACTACTTCTGAAAAGTAGTCTAAATTTCAAATTACCAACTGTTAACGTCCAACTGCTTTTTGTTTTTCAACAAATCATTTCTATTTTAGAAGTAAATCAAAATTACGCGAATGGCAGAGGTATCAACGAAAGATGAGCTGGGAGTATATCAGCAAAAGGTTAAGGATGTAATCGAAGAGGTAGGTAAAGTAGTGGTGGGCCAGAAGTACATGCTGAACCGTCTGCTCGTTGGTCTGTTCACCGACGGCCATATTCTTCTGGAGGGTGTGCCCGGACTTGCCAAAACGCTTTCTGTCAATACACTCGCCAAAGTTTTGCACCTGGATTTTCAGCGTCTGCAGTTTACACCCGATCTTCTCCCTGCCGACGTGCTGGGAACGATGATCTATAATCAGATCAAAGGAGATTTTGAAGTAAAAAAAGGACCGATTTTTTCAAACCTGATCCTGGCAGATGAGGTAAACCGCTCTCCTGCCAAGGTGCAGTCAGCTCTGCTGGAATGCATGCAGGAAAGACAGGTAACGATCGGAGAAACCACCTATAAACTTGACAAACCATTTCTGGTCCTTGCCACACAGAATCCGGTTGAGCAGGAAGGCACATACCCCCTGCCTGAAGCACAAGTGGACCGTTTCATGATGAAGATCCATCTTGATTACTTAAGCAAGGAGGAAGAACTGCAGGTCATGAAAAGAATGTCGGATATGAGCTTCGACTACCAGGTAAAAGCCATGCTTACGAAGCAGGATATCGCTGCACTGAAAGATCTGATCAATAAGATCAATATTTCCGACTCGCTTGAACGATATATTATAGAGCTGGTGTTCGCTACCCGAACGCCCAAAGAATACGGACTTAACGAAGAAGCCAATTATATTTTATACGGCGCCTCTCCCCGCGCCAGCATCCATCTGAACCTTGGCGCCAAAGCCATTGCCTTTCTGAACGGCAGAGACTATGTATTGCCCGAAGACATCAAAGAGATCGCCCAGGATGTTCTTAATCACCGCATCATCCTCAACTACGAAGCCGAAGCCGACGGCGTAAATACCCGCCAGATCATCGACAGCATTTTAAGGAAGGTGAATATTACGAAGGCGAAGTAGTGCTTTGTGCTCAGTGCACTGTGCTTTGAAATAATGCGAAAGACCAAAATTCTGCAATCAATACCTAGCCTAATCTTAAATGAACTACCAGAGCACTGAGCACAAGGCACTAAGCACAATTACCATTTTTTAAACACAAAGAAAACCGCCAGTATCATACAAATGAATCCCGCAATGTAGTTCCATTGAAGCTTATCGGTGCGGAATACATAAAGGGTAAAGATCGTGAATACCGAGAGTGTGATGACTTCCTGAATGATTTTTAGCTCAAAGAGATTAAATGGGCCTCCGTTCTCCTCAAAGCCGATACGATTTGCCGGAACCTGGAATATATATTCAAAGAATGCCAGTCCCCAACTTACCAGAATCACTCCGATTAATCCCAGCGAGCTGAGCCATGTGATCTTTTTAAATTGAAGATGCCCATACCAGGCAAGAGTCATGAAGATGTTTGATACGATGAGCAGGGCGATTGAATAGAGAGCTTTCATGCCACTAATATATAATTGTTATCCGAAACTACCCATGTCATTGGTCAATGGTCATTGACTTAAAACAAGCTTTGATCAACTAATTACTATTGGCCAATGACAAATGACTAACCGACTTTTTTCATAATCCCCTTTTTAATAACTTACACGGCTTTTTATGGGAGAAGGAAAAGAAAAAACGAAAATCGGTCTGGTCACGGCGATCTGCATTATTGTAGCAAATATGATCGGTGTGGGAGTGTATACCAGCATTCATTACCAGGCCATGGGCATTCAATCCAGCTTTGCTATTCTGGCATTGTGGATTGTCGGAGGCCTTATTGCTCTTTCCGGGGCACTGACCTATGGAGAACTTGCCGTACACATGCCCCGCTCAGGGGGTGAGTATAATTATCTTTCCAGAATTTATCATCCGGCCATTGGATTTCTTTCAGGATGGGTTTCTTCGACAGTAGGATTTTCGGCCCCTCTGGCGGCGATGGCTATGGCATTCGGATTTTATTTCGGTCATATCGTCGGTATAGAACCTCAGGTACTTGCCTTCGGGCTTGTGGCCCTCCTCACGCTGATCAATATTTCAAGTTTCAGACTCGGCAGCTCCTTCCATACCGTTTTCACCATCATGAATGTGCTGCTGATCCTCCTGATATCCATCGCCGGATATGTTTGGGGCGATCATTCCCATTATTCTTTTACAATGGGCAAAAATGATTTCGATGCCATATTCCAGGACAATTTCGCAGTATCGCTGGTCTTTGTTTCTTTTGCCTATTCAGGATGGAATTCCGCCACATATGTCGCTGGAGAGATTAAAGATCCTGCAAGGCTTCTGCCAAAAGCGCTCTTCATCGGAACATTGATTGTATTGCTGCTCTATGTGCTGCTGAATTTTATTTTTCTTTACACAGTGCCTATTCCCGAACTGGCTAAAAATGAACATGTGGCTTTTGTTTCGGCTGTCAATATCTTCGGACATGACGGGGCCAAGATCATCAGTATTGTAATATCCATTGGACTTATCGCCTCGGTAAACAGCATTATGATTGCGGGGCCCAGGGTAACTCAGGTAATCGGGCAAGACTTCCCTTTCTTCAGCACTTTTGCGCGTGAAAATAAATCAGGAACACCGGTGTATGCCACGGTCCTTCAATCGCTCATCGCCGTGATACTGATCGCCACTTCAAGCTTTCAGGGCATTATCACTTATATAGGGTTTACGTTAAGCCTTTTCACCACGCTCACCGTAACAGGCGTATTTGTTTACAGAAGCAAGCATCCGCTGGAACCCGGCACTTACCGCACCTGGGGCTATCCTATTACCCCTTTGGTGCTTATCGGACTTGAATTGTGGATGATGTATTATCTTTGCAAAAACAACACCGAAGAATCGCTTTATGGTTTTGCCACCATTCTTTCAGGCTTGATTGTCTATTATTTAATCAGTAATAAAAATAAAACTACAGAAACCCGTGAAAACAATTAACATTTCCATTGCCCTGGTTCTATCAGGTCTTTTATTCTCCTGCGGGGGAAATACCACAGAAAAAAAAGTGGAGAAAGACTCCATCGTTAAAGACTCCGTTTCTGTTCCAAAAGACAAAGACACAGTAGCCTCCGTTCAGAATTACGATAAAAAATTCGAGAATACAGCCCGCTTTATTTCCGGCATTGCCCAGGATAAATCCAGCGACCTTGCCGCATTAGACACCATGAAGAGCTGGCAATCCTATGCCCGCTCCTCCGACAGCAGCTGGAAAATGCTTGAGGTAAACCGTTTCAGCAAAATGAGAGACTGGGCAAAAACCGAACTTGCCGAAGCCAATTCCGCCAAAAGAAATCTCTTCTATCCCTTTTCCGGGCCAGACGTACTGAATGCCATTATTCTGTTCCCGAATGCAGATACTTATACCCTGCTGGCTATGGAGCCGATCGGAGAACTGCCCGACCTTTCAAAGCTGAATGTCGCGGCCCGCAATTCATACCTGGAGTCTGTGGAACAATCGTTGAACGACCTTTTCAAGAAAAGCTATTTTATTACCAAGAACATGATCGGACATCTGCAGAAAAGCAAGGTCAACGGAACAGTTCCTCTGATGTGCGTTTTCCTTAAAAGAACAGGGAATACCATTACCGACATTCAGAACGTTTATGTGGACAGCAGCGGAAAAGAGCTACCAAGACCTTACAGAAATGTCGGCATTGACGGAGCCGGAAACGTAAACATTAAAGACGATTCCGCCAGAAAAGTACCAGGAACCCCGGGCGTAAAAATAAGCTTCCTTACATCCGAAGGAAAACCTAAAACGCTCTACTATTATCAGGTAAATCTCGAAGACCGTCTGCTTAAAAAGAACCAGGGATTCATTACTTATCTGAACCAGATGAAATCCGTAAACAGTTATTTAAAATCTGCTTCTTACCTGTTACACTACAATGAATTTGTCGTAGCAAGAAATCTTGTATTCGATAAAAGCGAATGCATTCTTCAGGACGATTCAGGCATTGCCTATGATTTCTTTGACAAGGATAAATGGAACATTCAGCTTTATGGCAGCTATGCTAAGCCTGTAAACGATTTCCCTCATATCAAAGAACCAAATCTGGCTAAAGCTTATAAAACAGATTCAACTGTTAAACCTCTTCCCTTTACTTTAGGTTATCATTGGGGTACCAAGGAGGTAAATATGCTCCGGGCCACACGAAAATAAACCACATGATTCCACGGAAGTCTGTCTTTTTTACCTTCATAATTCTGACAACCATTTGTTTCGGAATGAATGCGCAGAAAAAGACAGGCTTCCTTGAAAATCTTCTCAAGGAAGACACCTCGCAGATCGTTTATAAGGTCTTCTATAATCCGCACGAATATAAGTTGCAGATCATTTACACGCAGGTAAACCGCGACAAAGACAACAAAATTACGTTCAGACACTATTCTTACGGAGACAGCAGCAACTATTTTTACCCTGCAAGCCTGGTTAAACTTCCCATAGCTGCCCTGAGCCTGGAAAAATTAAAAAGCCTGGGCAAAGATGTGGACCGCAATTCGGTGCTGGAAACCTTTGTAAAGTGTCTGGAAAAAAATGACACGACGAAAGTCCTGGGCACTATTGCAAAAGACGTCACCGAAATGATGGTAGTAAGCGACAATGCTGCTTTCAATCCCTTGTATGAGTTTCTCGGACAGGAACACATAAACCTCAGGATGCAGGAAATGGGCTACAAAAAAGCCCGCATCATTCAGCGCTTTGCTAACTGCGAGGAAGAGGAGCAGCGGAAGACCGGCCCCTTCCGGTTTATTGATACCTTATCAGGCAAAGTTCTCTATGAAGAAGGCGTCAAAGTCAATGGACGCGTAATGACCAATGCCTTCAGCAATCCGAAGATTGGAAAAAAATATTACGATGGAAGAAAGCTGATCAAGAAGCCTAAAGATTTTACCTATTCAAATTCCATCGCACTGCAGGAACTGAACCAGATCCTGATTTCGATCATTTATCCCGAAGCAGTGCCGTCCAAACAACGATTTAATATCAGCCAGGACGATATGTTATTTCTGCGAAAGACAATGAGCATACTTCCCAGAGAGACGGACCGCATAGAATGGCACGATTCTATTGCTTATTACGATGGTTTCCGGAAGTTCCTGATGTATGCCGATACTCCCGGTAAAATCCCTTCTAACATCCGTATCTTTAACAAGGTAGGGCTGGCATACGGCTATACCAGTGACTGCGCCTATATTGTGGACTATGAGAACAAAGTAGAATTCTTTTTATCTGCACTCATCTATACCAATGCCGACGAGATTCTGAACGACGGCAAATACGAATATACCAGCATAGGCCTTCCCTTCATTGCACAGCTGGGAAGAGTCATCTATAATTATGAACTGGAAAACAGGAAACAGCCTGTTGTGAGTGCACCTCTGGAATACAAATAAGCTCTTACTTCAAAACTAATTGAATGCCTACTGAGTATCTGCAATCGGATTCAGTGTGATTTGAGGAATAGGCCCACCGTTTGACTCAAAGCAATTATCACGATAAAAGAATACGGCTGGAGAATGAGATAATTGACTTACTCCAGACAAAGTCCCATATCTTTAAGC
>JBJMLY010000011.1:0-4707 GCA_045805025.1 Cytophagaceae bacterium
GGAGGATGAGGGAAGGAAAGGAAAAATGGTGGTTCAGAATATCGCCGAAAGTCTGCCCGCTCTGCTGCATATGACCGAGAAACAGGATGCGAAGATGACCGAGCTTGAATGCCGGAAAATGACCTTGGATGATTTATTTATCACGATGACGGGAAGACACTTATATGAATAAAAGTTTAGTGCAGTTAGTATCGCTTCAGTTTAAGATCTTCTTCAGGGAGCCAGCCATAATTTTCTGGGCTGTGATTTTCCCGATACTGATGGCATGGGTGCTGGGAGTAGCCTTTAGCAATAAAGGGGAAATGAAAAAGACGGTAGCCGTGGCAGGCACCATCAGTGAAAAGAGTGTAGCCTGGCTGAAGCCTGATTCTGCCAATACGGTCACCAAATTGTTTGGAGAGGAAATTAAAAATCCGGTGCGGATGAAATTTGTGTTCACCGATGAACCAGGAGCTCTTCTGATGATGAAACGAGGACAGATTAATCTTTTTCTGCAGCAACATGCAGACACGATCATTTACCGCTACGATCCTACCAACCCGGAAGCAGTGAACACCTACCTCATGATCGAACGGGAAATCAACCGTCCGGCTGAAGTGCAGGTTAAAAGTGCAATCAGTCCCATTACCAGCAAAGGAAACCGGTACATTGATTTTCTGATACCCGGTCTTATTGCCATGGGCATCATGAATTCATGCCTGTGGGGTATCAGCTGGAACCTGATCGAGTTCAGAATGAAAAAACTGCTTAGAAGAATGGTGGCTACTCCCATGAGCAAGACCCATTTTTTACTTTCCAACTTAATTACCCGTACTCTGATAGGAGCCTTTGAAACAGGAGTGTTATTGTTATTTGCTTTTCTTTATTTCAGCATCTCGCTGGAAGGGAGCATTGCCGCGCTGCTTATGATTTACTTTGCTGGCATTATGGCTTTTGCGGGTATAGCTATCATGATATCTTCTCGAACAGCCAGTTCGCAGATCGGTAACGGACTTATCAATGCAGTAACCTTGCCTATGATGATTCTTTCGGGGATATTTTTCAGCTATCACAATTTTCCCGATTGGTGCATACCTTTCATCAAATACCTTCCGCTTACCCTGCTGGCAGATTCGATCCGTAGCATCTTTGTAGAAGGAGCGGGAATAGGGGAAATCCTGGTCCCTGTCATGGTTCTGGCCATAACTGGTATTGTTACCTTCTTTGCAGGCTTGAAGTTGTACAGGTGGTATTAAATTAAGGTCCGGTAAATCCTTTTTTGACTTCATAACGGGTCAGTTTTTTGTCTGCGAAATGAAAAGTCATAAGCCAGCATGAGCTGACTAAAAAGCCCGAAGTCTTTTCGGGTGATTTGCAATACATGATTGTATCCTGCAGCACCGACCAGGAAAGATTCTGTTTTTGGGCAAAATCTTCCAGTACTGGAATGCCTGAATTTTGAGGGACCTCTGCGTCAATGGCTGCCCTAACCTCCTGTTCGGTTTTCAGACGTTTCCATTTGATCGTTTTTCCTGGTCCGCAAAAGGAAAGTAAAAGCGGAAGAATAAGCATGGCTCGGAAAATTTTCATAAGGGATTTGCATGAAGCTGAATTGAAACCATTATTAATCAATATATTAATTAATGGCCAGGAGAACAAATTCAGGGATATGCGTAATTAAGAGCAGAAGCATGCAGCAAGAGCAAAAGATTTTTTGTAAATTCCATAAAATTCGGGTTATGAAAAGAGTTATTTTTTTGGTTCTTGTTCTCTTCGTCGGACTGGGCACAATGGCCGTGGGGCAAACCGTCAAGTTTTCTTTTTGCAAATCCTATTGCGGCAAACAGTGGAAACTTACCGCTACGGAGGAATTTGGAGTGGAAGGTGATCCGGAGGAAAATATGCAGAAGGATGAGGCTTTTTTCGGAGAAGACGGGAAAGTGAAGATTACCCTATTCGGAAAAATGATTGAAGGCAAATGGACGATTGATAATACTCAGACTTATATCACCGTCAGTAACGAAAAGACCAAAGAAAAAACTTTTTTAAAAGTTATTCAAACCGACAATCCTGCAGAGATGACGCTGGAATTCAAGGATACCAACCTTGTTAAGACCAAGATGATCTACGAAAAAAAATAAAGATTTTATCCTTCAGTGCCAGGCAAAAATAAAGAAAAGGAATGCGATAATCGCCAGGCAGACAATGCCAAGTCCCAGCACGATTCCCCCCAACAGATTTTCTTCCTTAATCAGAAATACACTGCCTCCCAGTAGAAAAACCAGGCATAGCACCAGAAGTATGATGATCATAAGGCCATATTTTTATACAATATAATCAGACACCCTGGTTAATTCCAAGGCAGCACAAGTTCGGATTCCATGTAATGCACTGAAACAAAGCCTGATTTGTTATGAAGGAGCAAAAGCATGAAGGAAATGAAAAAGTTTATCATAGGTTTCGCAATAGTAGTTACTGGCCTGGCAGTGAGCAGCTGCAGCGCAGGCTATTCAGGCAGCACACCGAGGTCCTACGCTCCTTATGGTCCTTACGGCTATAGTAATAGTTATTATTACCCTCAGGGATACGGCAACTATTACTATCCATATGGATATGGCAGTCCGGCATATAATTATGGCACGTCTTCCAACAGATCCTATAAAAATCATGATGCAGACGATCATCATCGCGGGGAAGGCCATCATGACAGGAGATAGAGAAGGTGAGATTGGTGGGCTCAAAACGCACTGAAACAGATCTGTAATTGTTATATAGCTGGAAAATATAAAACAATGAAAAAGCTTCTGATCGTGTTCGCAATAGTTTTGTCTGGAATAGCCGTGAGCAGTTGCAGTACCCGCGTGTATACAGGTAGAAACGCTTCCGCACCTTACCCTTATGCATACCAGAGAGGGTATTATCCATCCGCGTATGGAAATCCTTATTATAATAATAGTCCGTACAGGGGTGGATATGGACATCATGGAGGATACGGGCATCATGATTATGCCCGCCATCATGGCGGCAGATGGTAGTTACTTAAAGCCGGATCAATTGGTCCGGCTTTTTTTATGTATTTGCATGGTTTTGGCGAAAAGCCCTGATTTTCTTTGCATTCTGTTTTTTCTTAGGTAAATTAAAATCCGTTTTTAATCAAAAACCTTAACTATTTACCAAACATGCAAAAGACAACAAGAGAAGCCGTTGAAGCTATGGTTGACCAGTTCGTTGTGGAAATTGGTCTTACCAAACAACAGACATACAACGCTGAGAGAAGAGCCTGGTATTGGACAAAAGGATCTGCCAAGATCGAAGTTTTCATTCAGGAAATCAAATTTGAAACCCACAGCAGATTTTATCTGAGAATTTTCTCTCCCATCATTAAAGTTCCTGCGAGCAACACACAGGAGTTTTACAGAAGACTTCTTGAAATGAATGACACCAAGCTTGGCCTCAAGCTTTCCATCATGCCTGGCAGCGATCAGGTATATGCCACATTCGAAAGAGATATCGATGGTATCGAATACGCGGAACTGAAAGTCTGCATCTACGACCTTGAGTGGTGGGCAGATTTGCTCGACGACGAGCTTACCAAACAATATGGCGACGGCGGTCCTGCCCCAAGATAGTTTTTGAATAAAAAATCAGAGCCTTCGGGCTCTGATTTGTTTTAAAGAACCGCCCGGTTCCGAAACCTTATTTCAAAAAAATCAGTAAAAAGAGGAATTAAAACCGGCACGACCCCTGCTCTGCCGGTACAAGACATCAACAATCGTAGTATCCTATGAAGAAAAATTCAGTTCTGCTCGCATTCCTGGTGATGATGTGCGGACAAGCTTTTACACAGAATGATCAGCAGGTAGCCTATCATTTCAATCAATGGTACGATTATGAAAATGACACCATTGCTCCTAAACAATACCATGTGGACAGCCTGCTGCATTTTGCAGGAAAATATTTAGGCGTTCCCTATGTTTCCCCGGGAAGGGACCCGTCGGGCTTTGATTGTTCAGGCTTTACCTTCTATTGCTTTAAAACCTACGGCGTTTATCTCCCCTATACAGCCCATGAGCAGGCTGAGATCGGGCATGAGGTGCATTTACTGGAAGCCAGAGCGGGAGATCTTGCCTTTTTCCAGGGTTATGACAAGAATGATCATAAAGTACACCACGTAGCCATTGTAACCAGCAAGCCGGGCGAGAAACTACAGTTTATTCACGCAGCTTCCCACGGCGTTCACCGGGATAATATCGACAGTCCTTACTACCACCCGAGGCTGATCGAGATCAGAAGAATACGATAATAAAAAAGCCCGCTCAGCGGGCTTTTTTATTTGTGGATCTTATCGTCCTTGTTGGAGCTTTTCTCCAGAAACTTAATTGAAATCATGCCCTCAGAATACCGAAAGCGGCATGGGTTATTTTTTTGGCATTGTCTGCCGAGATTTCATCCTGCACACGCAGGATTATTTTTGATCCGGATGTTTCAATGTAGAGGTCGTCGAATCCGGCAATTGCCAGACGCAGGTTGGCGTCCAGGCTCTTTCTTACTTTCTCCGGGTCTGAAGAAAGTACATAATATTTATCGCTGAATACCTTGTCTTCCGGAAAATCAATTTCTACGGGATTAAAAAATTCGGAGATTTTGTCGATGATGGATTCAGGGCTTATAAAAATTTTGCCCAGATCTTTACTCTGATTTACAAGCGCCAGCATTTCATACTCCACC
>JBJMLY010000012.1:0-2960 GCA_045805025.1 Cytophagaceae bacterium
TTCAAACAAAAAAGCAAATTGAAATTAATTTCAATTTGCTTTTTTGTTTATAAACAACTGAAAAAGCGGCGCGTCACCTCAAAGGTAATTACCAACTATTTTAATTCCTGTTCTTCCTGGATCGGAGCTTCTTCTTTGGGCTTTTCAGTTTTCTGTATTTCAAATTCAACCCGGCGGTTGATCTTTTTATCTTCCGGAGTCTTCTCTTCAGCGATGATCGGTCTCTGACTTCCATAACCCACAGCTTCTACTCTTTCATTATCAAGCGCACCTTTCTCCACTATATAAGCCTTGATCGCATCGGCTCTTTTCTGCGAAAGCACCAGGTTTTTAGTAGGGTCTCCGTCTGAATCGGTATGTCCTGATATCTTAAGATGGAAAGTCGGGTGATCCACCATAAAGTTCACAACTTTATCGAGGTCGGGCTCCATTTCAGGAAGGATGTCCGCTTTCCCGTTCTGGAATTCCAGCGTGTTAAATTTCCATTTATTGTATTTCAGAGAAGGAGCTTCCTTGTTGATGGTCGTATCTCCGTCAAGATGAAATTTCTCTTCGATCCGGAAAAAATCATCTCCCTGTATTACCAGCAAATAGTCATTCTTGTCGATCAGATCAAATTCATAGGTTCCGTCAGGCCGGATATATTTGGGTGCCACTTCAATTCCATTGCTCAGGTCAATCACAGAAACGATACCTTTAAACGATTCTCCGGTGATGGAATCTTTCAGCGAACCTTTAAGTTTGGTCGTGGCCAGTGGCTGGGCCTCCATAGGTAATGGGAATGAATACAGATCCAGGTTGGAAAGATCCGTTTCTTCAGACTTGGCGTAAAAAAGATCTTTCGATTTAGAGTCGATGGTAAAATAGTATTCGCTGCCTTTTCCATTCACCAGAGGGCCGATATTTCTTGGGTCCTGCCATTTGCCTTCAATTCTGTATGATTTATAAATGTCAAAATCACCGAAGTTCAATACTTGACCTTTGGAACTGTAATAGATAATATCATAGACCGGATGGTAGAAAGGGCTTACTTCATTGTCGCGGGTGTTGATCACTGGCCCCAGGTTTCTGGCCACAGACCATTCTCCCTTCGCAGTTTTGTGGGTGTAATAAATATCCGCAAGGCCGAAACCGCCCAGTCTGTCGGAGGCAAAATACAAGGTATCCTCTGTATGCGACAGTGTAGGCTGTGAATCCCAGGAGGTGGTATTTACATTAGGGCCCAGATTTTTGGGGACCGTCCAGGTGCTGTCTTCCAGGTAGGATACATAAATGTCGCAGCTGCCCATGCAATCGCGGCAGTCGTACTGAAATTCAGTAACCTTGCACCGGGCAAAATAAAGCGTTTTGCCGTCACGGCTCAGGCAGGCAGAACCTTCGTTGCAGGCAGAGTTGATCACATTGGTGAAAGGCTGCGCTTCATCCCAGAATCCATCGTAATTTTTGGTAAAGTAGAGCTCCTCATTTTCTCTCAGCGAGAGCTTGGTCTGTGTTACCTCTTTCTTTCGCTTGGTGAAAATGAGAATGTCGTTCTGTACATTCAGGGTCGGACCGTAATCGGGGTATTTTTTGTCGTTGACCAGGTCACCCATATTCAGGAATACGCTCTGCGGAGGGCGCAGCGTATCCACGGCCTTCCGGTACTCAACCAGATCGTAATATTCCTGCAGCGGCACATAATAATCTTTGTCTTTGATGGTGAGCGTATCGTAATGCTGTAAAATTTCCTTGACCTCATGGCCTCTGTGATGTTTCAGCACTACTTTATACACGGCAGTGGCCTTTTCATGCTGGCCGGTTAGTTCATAAAGCTGGGCAAGCTTCCACAGCATGGTGGTATTGGTGTAGAAATTCTGGATTCCGAAATTGCTTACATAGGCCTCCAGCACGGGCAGGAGCTTTGTGTAATCCTTGTGGTCCTCATATTTCTTGATCAGCTTCAGCTGGTCGTGGTTGATATAAGCAGGAATGAGCCCAATGTTTTTAAAATCAATCTGATACTCTGACTTTTTAGCAGTAGAGCTATCCGTAGTCGTGGAGACGGATTTAGTGCTGTACTTTTTTTTATTTTTTTGTGAATAAGCGGGTGCGAACCACTGTAAGATGATGAGCGTTAATACAATATGAATATGATACCTTAAATACATTCCTCGCCTAAATAGCTCTAAATTACATCATATCAAGGGTAAAAACCAATAATGGAGACAATTTATTGGCATAGGGCTTGTCCAATACAGATGCGGGTAATTATTCATGATAATTATCGAAAATTTACCATAAAAATGTCATATTGGCATAATAGAGGAAGATACATGAAAGACAGAAAGAAACCGGAGGAACAGTACAGATTATCGACCCGTCTTATCGAGGCGGATTCAGGAGAAATGATACCTCTTCTTTCCCCCGAGGAAGAAGATCTGATGAATAAAGAAAGTGTACCGGAAGTATTACCAATCCTTCCGGTAAGGAATACAGTTCTTTTTCCCGGCGTGGTGCTGCCTATTACCGTGGGACGGCAGAAATCCATCAAGCTGGTTAAAAAGGCGTATAAAGGCGATCGCATTATCGGCGTCGTGGCGCAGGAAACTTCAACGACCGAAGAACCTGCGGTTGCTGACCTTTTCAAGGTAGGAACTGTAGCCAAGATCCTTCGTATGCTGATCCTTCCCGACGGGAACACGACCATCATCATTCAGGGGCAGAGAAGATTTTCCATCGCGGAAGTCGTGCAGGAAGATCCTTTTATCCTGGCAAAGGTGAATGTGCTCAGCGAAAATTTTCCCGACAGAAAGAAAAAAGAAACCAAGGCTCTTCTGCAGTCACTGAAAGAGTCTGCAGGTAAAATTTTAAAGCTCAATCCTGATATTCCCCAGGATGCTCAGTTTGCTCTTAACAATATTGAAAGTCCGGGCTTTCTCACCCATTTTCTTTCTTCCAACCTCAACACAGAGGTAAAAGAA
>JBJMLY010000013.1:0-5752 GCA_045805025.1 Cytophagaceae bacterium
GCTCCCAGGTTTTTTTGATCTGGTCTTCAGTCATGCCTTTTTTGATCTGCTCTTTTAAAACCGTATTCCCTGCCAGGTTTTTAAAGAAGTCGTTGAAGAATTTCTCCTTGTCTGAGGCTTTGTGGTAATATTCAAGCAGCCATTTCAGGGTGAACACGCTGCTTTCGGGATAAAGGTTTCTAAGATCCGTTCCATAGCATAGCTGGTTCTCATAGGTCGGATTCTTGGCCATACCCTCGATGCTTTTAGGAGTAAACTTAAAAGTGCCGTTGCTTTTATTGGGCGATCCGATTACCTGGAAAGGAAACTCAGTTCCTCTGCCTACGCTGATATTGGTCCCTTCAAACAGGCATAAAGCAGGATACAGCCTTATAGCCTGATCGTTCGGCAGGTTGGGCGAGGGCTTTACGGGCAGCGAATAACGGTCTTTATGGCTGTAGTTCTTTACTTTTACAATCTGCAGAGTACAAACCTTTGCGCTGTCGAGCCATTTTTCTCCATTGATCATACCTGCCAGCTCGGCGATGGTGAGGCCGTGTACAATAGGAATCGGATGCATGCCTACGAATGATTTGCATTTCATGTCCAGCACTGGGCCGGCCACATAGTAGCCGTTTGGATTAGGCCGGTCCAGAATGAGAAGTGTTTTGTTGTTTTCGGCACAGGCCTGCATTACATAGTGCATGGTGCTGATGTAGGTATAAAAACGGGCGCCTACGTCCTGTATATCAAAAATTACGATGTCAATGCCTGCAAGCGATTCTGCGGAAGGTTTTTTATTCTTTCCATACAAAGAAATGATCGGCAGACCGGTCTTCGCATCGGTCTCGTTGCCGACTTTTTCGCCTGCATCGGCCGTGCCGCGGAAGCCATGTTCGGGAGAAAAGATCTTTTTAATGCCTACCTTGAGGGAAAGCAGGGAATCCACCAGGTGTGTTTTGCCGATTACCGAGGTTTGGTTGACCACCAGCGCTACGTTTTTGTTTTTCAGCAGAGGCACGTATTCGCTGAGCTGATCGGCTCCGCAGAGAATGGGTTCTTTGGCGCTGGTCTGGGTGGTTGTGTCTGTATGTTTTTCATCCAGGGTGCTTTGGTTGGAACAGGAGAAGATCAGAAGTATGCATGTACCGACCGATCCCAGTATATACCAAAACAATTTGTCCATTTTTATCTTTTTTATTTGTAGTTCAGACATCATACCGATAATTTCGTTAAAATTAAATCTAAAAGATTGAATCTGTATTATTTCATCTCGAAAAGAATCAATAAATCCAGGAAAGGTTCATTTTCTTCGGTCGTCGGGGTGATTGCTACCTGGAGCATTATGTTCGGTATTGCCGTGATGATCATTTCCTTTTCGATCCTGGAGGGTTTCAAGAATAAAATACAGAATAAGATCTTCAGCTTCGGTTCTCATATGCAGGTGACCAAATACGACCTGCATAAATCCTACGAAGAATCCCCTTTAAGCACCCGCACAGATCTTTTCATGCATCCTGAAAAGGTCTCTGAGATCAGTCATATACAGGCCTACAGTATGAAACCCGGCTTACTGAAAACCAAAGAGGAGGTCATGGGTGTGGTGATGAAAGGGGTGGGTAGGGACTTCGGACTGGACCGATTCCGGGAAAATATTGTGGAAGGATCCTTTATTGAATTCAAAGACAGCACATATTCTCAGGATATCCTGATCAGCAAAAAGATTGCCGATAAAATGCGGCTGAAAACAGGCGACTCGGTGCTGATGTTCTTTGTACAATACCCGCCCAGGTTTAAAAAGCTTGCCATTAAAGGGCTTTATGAAACCGGACTCGAAGAACTGGACGACCAGGTTATTATCGGGGATCTGCGCCTGAACCAGAATCTCAATAACTGGAGTGACACCCTGGTAGGCGGATATGAAATCTATATCGATAATTTTGCCCGTCTGGATGAGGTTTCGCAGAAAGTATTTGAAGAGATGGATTATGACATGCAGCTGGAAAAGATCAACGACAAATATCTTCAGATCTTTGACTGGTTGATGCTGCTAAGAAGGAATGTGCGGATTTTTCTTGTACTGATCCTGCTGGTGGCTTGCCTTAATATGATGTCCACGATCTTCATTATGATCATGGAAAGAACCAATATGATCGGCTTGCTGAAGGCGCTGGGGGCAAGAAACGGCCAGGTGCACGCAATCTTCCTGTTCAACGGCATGGCCATCATATTAAAAGGCATGCTCTACGGGAATATTATCGGGTTGGGCTTTTGTGCTCTACAGTATTATTTTAAGATAATTCCGCTGGATCCGGAGAATTATTATATGAGCAGTGTTCCTATTGAATGGAACTGGCTTTCAGTTTTATTGCTGAATGTGCTGATTCTGGTGATGATATCGCTGGTTCTCGTGCTTCCTGTGGTTATTATCTCAAGGATCAGCCCGATCAAGTCGATCAAGTTCAACTGATGGAGTCGGCAAGCATCGATTCCTGCTGCTTCTTGGGCATATTGTAATGCTCGAAGTAGCTTTTGATCTTCATGTTCAGCACCCCGAAAATGGCTTCTTTGAAAATGCTGCCCGACATTTTTGATTCCCCCTTCATCCTATCTTTGAAAATCACCGGCACTTCAATGATTCTAAAGCCATATTTCCAGGTCAGGAATTTCATCTCGATCTGAAAAGCGTAGCCGATGAATTTTATTTTATCCAGGTTCAGTGTTTCAAGAACACGGCGATGGTAGCATTTAAAGCCAGCCGTGGTATCGCTGACAGGCATGTTGGTGACGAAGCGTACGTAGGAGCTGGCAAAGTATGACATCAGTACCCTTCCGATAGGCCAGTTGATTACGGTTACTCCGTTTACATAACGCGAGCCGATAGCCAGGTCGTAATTACGTTCGGCACAGGCTTTGTAAAGCTTCAGCAGGTCCTTCGGACTGTGTGAAAAATCGGCGTCCATTTCGCAGATATACTGGTAATCGCGCCTTAAGGCATATTTGAATCCGTAAATGTAAGCGGTGCCTAGTCCGAGTTTACCTTCCCGCTGTTCCAGAAAAAGACGATCGGGGAATTCGGGAAGGAGCTTCTTGACAATGTCAGCGGTGCCGTCGGGAGATCCGTCGTCTATGATCAGTACATGAAAGGGCAAGGAAAGCGCGAAAATTTTACGGATAATGCGTTCCACATTATCCTTCTCGTTATAGGTAGGAATGATGACGAGCGTTTTTTTCACACCTTAAAGATAATCAATGCGCAAGTCATTCATCAACACAGAAGACATATTTTTTCCACCGTTTCCCGGGCGCTTTTTATGCAATCGCTTACCGAAACGCCATGACTCCAGTTGGAACATATAAAAATACCTTCGTCTTTCAGAAAAGGCAATGCTTTACGGGCCTCTTTGATGCTCATGTCATATTGGGGCAGTGCTTTTTCCCAGCTGTAAAGATTCTGAAATATGTAATCTTCTGTAATGGAGAAGTTCTTTTTCAATTCCTTGTTCACCCTTTCCAGGATCTTGTCTTTTTCAAGCAGCGTATTGTCTTTGTACTGGGCTCCGCCTACGAATGAAGTAATCAGGACCTTGTCTTCCGGACAACGGCGCGGGAATAGCGAACTGCTCCAGATGCAGCCTGCCGTGAATTGATTTTCAGCTTTCGGGTTCAGAGCGCCAAAGCCGTTCAGTGAATGACCTACATAGCGTTTCTCAAAGCCCATATGCACCAGCACCATCGGAACATATTTTATCTGTGCAAAAGCCTGACAGTATTGAGGATAGCTGTTTTTTAACATGCTCGCAGCCGTCCAGGAAGGGGTGGTGATCAGGATTTTTGAAGCAGGTATGCTGATCTCATTTCCAAGAGCGCTTACTTTTACATCGTATTCATAGCCTACTTTTCTGATGTCAAGGACTTTGGCGTTGTAACGCACATTTTTTAAGAGAGAGGCCAGCTTATCCGTGAAGCTTTGCATTCCATAGGTGAAATTGATGGTCTTCTTTCTTCCGCTGCTTTCCTTCATAAAACCTTTGAGCACAGAGCCCGAATTTTTTTCGTAGCCGGCCAGTGAAGGGAAGGTCTCCTTAAGGAGAAGTGTAGAAGGGTCGCCGGCATAGATGCCCGAGACAAAAGGGTTTACAGCATAATCCAGGACTTCTTTGCCGAAGCGCCTTTCAAAAAATCCGGCGATGGTTTCATCTTCTTCTCCTTTGGAAGAGTTGAACGGCTCTTTCAGGATCTTCATCTTCGTATCCCAGGTGAAAAAAGGGCTGCTTAGAAGCGTGAAGGGATTATCGGGTAGTTTGCGGTATTTGCCGTCTCTATAAATGAAGCGACTTTTGCTTACTGCATGCGCTTCTTCGATTTCGGTGTAGAGTCCGATTTCTTTTATGAAGCTGATGATCTCCTCGTCAGCCAGCAGAGAGTTGGGGCCGCATTCCAGCGTGAAACGATCCTGGTGTTCTGTACGGATATATCCTCCCGGCTTGTCCGATAGTTCCAGGAGCACGTATTCCATGCCTTTCTTCTGAGCCTGATAAGCGGCGGTAAGTCCTGATATTCCTGCACCGATAATGACGAGCATGCGATTGATTGTTTATCTGTATAAAAATAAGCATTTAAACGATGGGAAATAAATGCCTGGTATAATTCGCCACAGGTAAATTAGCGGAAACACTTGCTGGATCAGGCCTTCCTTTGTAATTTGTTGATCTTAAAAAATTACTATGAATAAATGCATATTTCTGGACCGCGATGGGGTGATCAATGTAGATCATGTGGATTACACCTACAGGCTTGACCATTTTTTTATTATTGATGGAGTAGTGGAGGCTGTTAAAAAGTTCAAAGAAGCCGGCTATCTGCTGGTCATTATTACGAACCAGTCGGGTATTTCAAAAGGAATATATTCTTATGCTGATGTGGTCAGATGCCACCACTATTTTCAGGAACAATGCGGATACCTGATCGATGGTTTTTATTAGTCTCCTTATCATGAAAAATATACGAACTCACTCAGCCGCAAGCCGGGTTCTCTGATGTTCGAAAAGGCCATCGCCCGGTTTGATATAGATATTTCCCAATCCTGGATGATCGGCGACAAAGAAAGAGATCTTATACCGGCCAGAAAACTCGGATTGAAGTGCATTCATATCTGCCACGAAGACGAAGGGGTAAAATGCGAGGCGAGGGTGGAGGATTTGAGGGAAGCGGCTGAGGTGGTTGTTGGTTGATGGTTGTTCGTGATAAGTAGCAAAACCTATAAGGTTTTGAATGTTATAAAAAACATCTTTTTCAATACTGTCGAATTACGGTATGAACAAATTAAACTATCTACTAAAACCTTATAGGTTTTGAGGTAATAAAAAAGGGAACTAAATGTTCCCTTGATTTTTGGTGTGCGTTTCCACTTTTTTAAGATTTGTGGCTTTGCTGTAAGTGGCGCAGGTTGTTTGTTTAGCGCAGGAAGCAAGGCCCATCGCACATACTATCGATAGTATCATTAAATTTTTCATAAGCTCTGTTTATTTTCATCCCGGATCTTCACTTTTCTCTCCGTATTAAAACAACCTGCGCTCTTTTTAAAATGTTTGTTATAACGGATAAAATTTCAATAAACCTATACGGTTTTTGGGAATTTTAGAATGCTTCGATAACCTTTTTTAAAACCTTATAGGTTTTAAGGTCTAATTGTACCCCAGTATCTTCAGCATGGCATCACTCTTCTGCTCAGGGGCGAAAAGCCGGGTACTGATCTTTCCGTCCTGGTCAC
>JBJMLY010000014.1:0-4659 GCA_045805025.1 Cytophagaceae bacterium
AATGATGGACCTGCTGGAAAAGAAAAACATATCGGTAAAGTTTGCCATTCACCCGGTGGCAGGACGTATGCCAGGACACATGAACGTATTGCTCGCGGAATCAAATGTTCCCTATGACAAGCTGATTGAAATGGAGCACATCAACGACGAATTCGCAAACTGCGATGTGGTGCTGATTATCGGCGCCAACGACATAGTAAACCCTGCTGCGAGAACTAATCCTGCAAGCCCGATATACGGAATGCCTATCCTCAATGCCGACAAAGCCAAAACAGTAATCGTATCCAAGAGAAGTATGGGTGCAGGTTATGCAGGTATTGAGAACGAACTATTTGGCTACCCCAACTGCCTGATGCTCTTTGGCGATGCCAAAGCGACGATGACGAAAGTGGTGGCAGAGTTGAAGGGGATGTAAGCAGTAAGATTTTGAAAGAGTTAATGCTGATTAATTCAATTAACCCTTTCAATTCTCCACACCTCTTTAAAGAATTTTTTGCGGATCATTTTTTTCAATTGCCTTCTTGAAGGTTTGATGATATAATCCAGTCCTTCTTTTTTTACGGACATAAGCTTTTCAAGATCGTCCAGGTATAGCTCTTCCTTATTTCCTTTTTTTGGATTTTCCTGAACAGGGGCAGGAGCTTTCTTTTTATAATAGAAAGAATCAATCGGAATTTCAGAAGGATCTGAAAAAGCAGGCGTGTCATTATCCAGTCTTTCATTCAATACCAGAGCCTGCAGGCTGTACACATTTTCTTTCTGCTCATCCATGAGCAGGGCATCCCAATATTTCTCGCGTTTGTTGTTAATGAAGTAGTGTCCCTTCCATTCTTTAAATACGCAATTCACACCAAGGTTAAGTTTTACGGTATTAGAATCCGTATAATAGGCAGTGTCGTTCTTTAAGGCATATGGATAAACGACAGTTCCGGTTTTTTCCTGCAGATAAATTAACTCATCGGTGAGCCTGATGCTAGAATCGGCTTTTATATCAGACAGCGCTACTTTAATTTTTTTAACCTCATAAAGATTAAGGCTTGTGCTGTCGATCAGGACGGTGGACTGGTTATCCGGTTGCGGGGACACATTCAGCAATCGCACCTGATAGCGCCCCCGGAGTTTGGCCGGGAAAACAGACTGTTCTTTTATGCCTTGGGGCTGCGGTTCTGAAAACTGCGGTACAATACAGCCTTGCAGTGTAAGAATAAGGGAAAGAAGCAGTAAGTGAATTTTTATCATCGGAACGACCCTGCGGAAATGGAATAAAAAAAGGCCTTACGGTCGGTAAGGCCTTTTTTAGTTACCAGGGTTTTTTAATCTTTAGTTTGTCTTTAGCAGCTTTGGCAAGAGAATCTTTCTGAGCCTGAATTCTGTCGTCGGCCTGCTTCTTTATTCTTTCCTGTTCAAGCCTTGCTTTTTCTTCGGCATCTTTCTTCGCTTTGTCGGCATCCTCTTTTGCCTTTTGCACATCTTGGTTATTATTTACTTCGTTGGTCACCTTGTCCTTCACGGCATCTTTTACCATGTCCTTTGCCTGGTCTTTCATATTGCTTCCGGCAAGTCCGATCTTAGGATCGTTGTAAGTACCTCCTACTTTAAAATCCATCTTCACATTTTCATTGCCGCTTGGAGTTCCTCCGGTAAGTTTTGAGAGTGCTCCGTTCACATTGGCGCCGATCGCTCCGGCAGGAATATCCATTTTTATCAGGTAATCAAGAGCACCATCGATGCTCTGATTACCGGAGATATTCATTTTGGTATTGCCGGCTTTTACATCGAAAGGTTCAACACTGACTTTTCCATCGGCAATTTTAAATTTCACATTCACATCCTTCATGGCAAGCGGATTCAGATCGCTCAGCTTCGTCATAGAGCTGATGGTGGAGAATACCTTGCTGTCTTTATACTGAGCATCGATCAGCTGCAGATTTCCGTTTCCGCTGAGTGTGTTGTACAAAGGCATCATATCATTTCCCAAACCACCTTTCATATCCTTGATGCTGGCCGAGAAAGCTCCCGTCATATTTTCGGCGGCAGGCGCGAATTTCTTGAAAGTGCTGAATGTTTTATAGGACTCCGGGATACTCAGATTTTTCATATCCAGGTTCATGCTGAAGGTCGGCTTTTTGATATCCCTCGTGTCGTACGTTCCACTGGTGGCAATGCTGCCACCCAGCATGTTGAAGTTGATCTTATCCATGCTGCAGACCCCATCCTTCATAATAATATTGCCTGTCAGATTTTCCATTTTCATATTGGTGTAAAGTACGGTCTGTATTTTGGACGCCAGCACAAAGTCAATATTTTTAGGAACTTCGAAGGGAGCAGTATCAGCTGGAGCTGCAGTTGTCTGAGGCGTGGCCGGTGCATCTTCTACCATCCACTCGTTTACATCAAATTTTTCAGAAATGAAATTCATTTTGCCCTGCACGGTTCCATTGGAAAACATATAGCCCATGTAGTTGGCTATATACCCGTCAACCTTCATGTCGCTCTTGCCGAGGGTACCGGTCATATTCTGGATATCCATCTTAGCAGGAGTGAAAGAGAAATTCGCATCGCTGATGGTCATGCCCTGGGGCAGATCAGTGCTCCAATATTTCATGTCCTTGATGTTCATCGTTCCGCTCGTGGAAGTTTTGTCATACTTTCCTGCTTCCACATCCGACATTACGCCTTTGGTTTCAATATTGGCGTTGATCTTACCTTCCAGCTTCATGCCTTCCAGCGGATAGATCTTGGTCATTTTCGTAAGATCGATCAGTCCTTTTATCGTTGCATCGTAGGCAATGTTGTCAAAATTAGAGGCTGAAATTCTGGCCTCGAAAGGTTCGTTGTCAAGGCTCAGCTTCAGGTGGTCTATAAGAATGCTGGAATTCTGCATGGAGCCATCGCTGTTAGCGGTCGCGTGCATGCTTAAATTTTCGATCGGAGCAGGGAAGTCGCTTGATTTTACATAACCATTGGCAAGGCTCATCACCGCGTTCACGACCGGCATGCTTTTTTTCGTGCTGTCGTAAATTCCTTTTGCTTTGGCGTCGATGGTATAAAGACCTTTCATGGCCAGTCCTTCCATCGGATACATTTTCTCCACCTCGGCCAGGTTGAGCGCGGCTTTAATTTCGGCATCGACATTACCCGGACTGATACCGGCCATATATACCCGGGCATCCACCGGGTTGGCGCCCATCTTGAGGTGAAGTTTCTTCAGGTCCAGAATCGTGTTATTGGTAACGCCATCTTTGTTGGAAACATTCAGATCTACCAGAATCTCCGTGATGGCAGTTGGCAGATCAGGGTATTTGAACATGGCGTTGTTCACTTTCAGATTTACATTGTAGCCAGGCATTTTTGTATCGTTGTAAATGCCCTTGATGTTTCCATCGAAAGCGATTGTTCCTTCGGTCTGGATCTTGTCAAAATCTTTTTTATAGATGGCAGGCATCAGAGAAAGAAGACTCTTGAATGTGGTCTCCTTTGTTTTGAAGGTAAGATCCATATCCATATCGTCAGTCGGCATGGCCAGCCAGCCGTCAAGTCCCATCTTAAAATCATTTACTGAGAACGTGTTTTCTTTGAAGGTGTATTTGGATTTTGGCATATCCATATTCAGGTTCAGGTCTGAGGCTACATCGTTACCATTCAGGTAGGTGACATTGTCATATGATACAAACACGTTGGGAGAATGTGTTTTCGTCGCTACATCCACGATGTCCTGGGTAAAATCACCGCTGCCTGTATGATCCAGGTGCTGTACATCGGCATACATCGGCATGGTGCGGTCGTCGTAGATGATCCTTCCGTCTTTGATCTCCCATTTTTCCACCTGAATGTCGAATTTGCTGGTATCCCCTGGCTCTGCCTTGGCCGTGTCCGTAGAGGGTACGGCGATATCCCAGCTCAGCTTTCCGTTTTTGGCGAAAGCGGTATATATGTATGGTTTGTCAAGCAGAACTCCTTTGATCTTGATCTTATCTCCCTTGATGACGCTCATGATATCGGCCGTGAAACGCATTTCGGAAGCGCTGAAAAGCGTATCTCCTTTGAATTCCTGAACTTTGCCGGTCATGATAAAGTCACCGATGGAGATGGTGGCGTTGGGAAAATTCCTGATCAGCGAGAGGCTGAACTTATCAATATTATATTCGATTTTGGCATTGACTGATTTTGCCAGCGTACTGTCGATTTTTGCTTTGATCTGGTCTTTAAATAAGAATGGCGCGACCGCAAGGGCCAGGATGATAAAACCGAAAATTCCTGCGGTGATCAGGAGTCCTTTTTTGAGAGATTTATTCATAAATTTTTAAAAGTATCGTTGCCGGGTTTTTTAACAGGATAAATATAATATTTTTTTCAATAGGATGAACGAAGGGAACGGAATCCACAAAGAATATGAGGAATTAACCTCCCCTGTTCGTTCTGGAAACGCAGGAGGAAGTTTTCTGGTATTTTTACAGGATAACTTTTTCGTGTGCTTTGTAAAAAGCTCTGATACCGGCTTCTATAAGAGTTGTTTCAATCAGGAAGCCGTCATGACCGAATAAGGAATCGATCTGCTGGTAGCTGGCTCCCGGTATATGCTTGCTTAGAAAGATCTGCTCTTCCACGGGGAAAAGCACATCAGTTAGTATTCCGATCAGGAGGCTTTTAGCTTTGATC
>JBJMLY010000015.1:0-4342 GCA_045805025.1 Cytophagaceae bacterium
AAAGCAAATGGAACTTCGTCAAGAAGTCGAAGCTCTACGCCCGCTGGATCGAATTTAAGAACAGCAGACTTTTAAAGGCCTTTTCCAAAGACCCCGTTAAGATACTCAGCCTGCTTTTCAGGCCCTTCTGAGCCATGCTCAGTAGTATAAGATGCGGTAACAAGGTATATTCAGATACTTTGTCCGGTACGCTCATACTTCTGACAGGATATTCAATTTTTATTGATAATTTTATCCCTTATTAAAATACCCTAAAACAATGAGTAAAAAAGTAGTATTAGCATTCAGTGGAGGATTGGATACATCCTATTGCGTTAAATACCTGACAGAAGAAAAAGGAATGGAGGTTTATTCTGCCATTGTCAATACCGGCGGATTTACCAAAGAGGAATTAAAAGAAATCGAAGCCAAAGCTTACAAGCTCGGCGTCAAGCATCATGTTACGCTGGATGTAACGGATCAATATTACCAGGACTGCCTTAAATACCTGATTTTTGGCAATATCCTCAAAAATAACACTTACCCATTATCGGTCAGCGCAGAACGTGTATTCCAGGCAATGGCAATTGCAAAACACGTGAAGGAACTGAAGGCTGATGCTGTTGCGCACGGAAGTACGGGCGCTGGCAATGACCAGGTGCGTTTTGATATGATCTTCAACATTCTCATTCCGAATGCAGAAATCATTACTCCGATCAGAGATAAAAAACTTTCAAGAGAAGAAGAGATAGAATACCTGAAAGCAAAAGGTGTTGTGCAGGACTGGACCAAATCCGCGTATTCCATTAATAAAGGAATCTGGGGAACCAGCGTGGGAGGAAAAGAAACACTCACATCTAATCAGTACCTTCCTGAATCGGCATTCCCTACCCAGGTCAGCAAAACAGGATCGGAAGAGATTGAACTTTCTTTTGAAAAAGGCGAGCTCAGGGAAGTAAACGGAGAAAAATTTAAAAACTCCGTTGATGCCATTCTTAAGCTGCAGAGCATAGCTGCTCCTTACGGCGTAGGCCGTGACATTCATGTGGGCGATACAATCATCGGCATCAAGGGAAGAGTCGGCTTTGAAGCTGCTGCTGCCGTTGTCATCATCAAGGCTCATCACGCCCTGGAAAAACATACGCTTACCAAATGGCAGATGTACTGGAAAGAACAGTTGTCGGGCTGGTATGGAAACTTTGTGCATGAAGGACAGTTCCTGGATCCTGTCATGAGAAATGTTGAAAAATTCCTGGAAGATACACAGGCCAATGTAAGCGGCAAAGTAAAAATCTTCATCGCCCCTTACAGATTTCACGTAGTCGGCATCCAGTCAGAACATGATCTGATGTCTTCCAAATTCGGAAGCTATGGAGAAATGAACAATGCCTGGTCAGGAGAAGATGTAAAAGGCTTCGCCAAGATTTTCGGAAACCAGACTATGATTTACCACAAGGTAAACGAGGGAAGTAAGAAGTAAGAAGTAAGAAGTAAGAAGTAAGAAATGATCAAGAATCTAATTATTGCGGCTTAGGCCCCATATTTTAAAACCATGAAAATAAAAATAGGAATCGTTGGAGGTGCCGGATACACAGGAGGAGAACTTCTGCGGATTCTTGTTTTTCATCCCAACGCAGAAATAGTATTTGTGCACAGCAACAGCAATGCCGGAAACCCTGTCTCAAAGGTACATTCCGACCTGCTGGGCATCACGGATATTAAATTCACCGATACCCTGAACAAAAACATTGACGTCCTTTTTCTTTGTGTAGGACACGGCGACGCGGTAAAATTCATTACAGGGAATACGGACTTCTTTAAAGATTCCTCATTCCGGATTATCGACCTGAGCCAGGACTTTCGTCTGGCTGAAAAAAACAAAACACAGGCTACACAGCCTGCCGCGACGGATTTCGTGTACGGATTAGCCGAATTACAAAAAGAGAAAATCAAAAAGGCTAAGTACATTGCCAATCCAGGCTGCTTTGCTACCTGTATACAGCTCGGGCTTCTTCCCTTAGCCGCTGCCAATTTATTGAACGATGAAGTGCATGTATCCGGAATTACAGGTTCCACAGGCGCCGGTCAAAGCCTGAGTGAAACTTCGCATTTCAGCTGGCGGAATAATAATATGTCGATCTACAAAGCCTTCACACATCAGCACCTGAAAGAAATCAATCAGAGCCTGAAAGCATTGCAGAATACTTTCAGTAAAGCCATCAATTTCATTCCGTTCCGGGGTGATTTCACCCGGGGGATCTTCGCTACGCTACATACAAAATGCAGCCTGAGCATTGAAGAAGCTTACAAGGTTTATGAAGACTATTACAAAGGTCATCCGTTTACCCATGTCTCCAGAGTGAATCCGGATCTGAAACAGGTAGTCAATACCAACAACTCGATTCTATACCTGGAAAAGCACGAAGATTATCTATTGATCGTCAGCATCACCGACAATCTTCTGAAAGGAGCATCCGGACAAGCCGTGCAGAATATGAACCTGATGTTTGGTATTGAAGAGACGACAGGATTGAGGCTGAAAGCAGCTAATTTTTAAGTTGTATGTTTTACGTAATACGTTTTAAGTAAAAATGCAGAATTATAAAGAATTAAAAGTCTGGCAAAAATCTCATTCATTAACAGTAGATATTTATAAGGAAAGTATGCATTTCCCTAACTCAGAAATTTATGGCTTAATTTCCCAGATAAGAAGGTGTGCTTATTCTATTCCATCAAATATTGCTGAAGGTTGCGGAAAAAGAACACAATATGATCTGGCAAATTTTCTTCAAATCGCATTAGGCTCGGCAAATGAAACAGAATATTTTATTTTACTTGCAAAGGACCTGAGCTATTTAAATGAAAGTTGTTATCTGAACTTGACCGAAAAAGTCAATGAAATAAAAGCCATGCTGATTAATCTGATAAAAAAAGTCAGAGATTCAGAAAACGTAATACGTACCACGTAAAACTTAAAACTTAAAATGAAGACATTCGACGTATACCCCCTTTTCAACATTGAGCCTGTAAAGGCCGAAGGCATTGCTTTATGGGATAAGGATGGGAATAAATACCTGGACCTTTACGGAGGCCATGCGGTGATCTCTATCGGACATACACATCCTCATTATGTAAAAAAGATCAAAGAGCAGCTTGACAAGATCGGATTTTATTCCAATTCCGTGATCATCTCCGCTCAGAATGAACTGGCAGAAAAGCTGGGAAAGCTCTCTGGTTACGATGACTATTACCTGTTTCTCTGCAATTCAGGAGCAGAAGCCAATGAAAATGCTCTGAAGCTTGCTTCGTTTCATACCAATAGAAAAAAAGTTATAGCCTTCAGCAAAGGCTTTCACGGAAGAACTTCATTGGCAGTGGCCGCTACTGATGGCGCTTCCATGCAGGCTCCTGTCAACAAGACAGACAATGTTATCCTTCTTCCATTCAACGACGAAGCTGCTCTTGAAAAAGCGTTCAGCGAAGAAATCGGTTCTGTCATTATCGAAGGAATGCAAGGCGTAGGAGGCGTAAAGCTGCCTACTGCTTCCTTCCTGAAAAAAATCAGAGCGCTCTGTGACAAACTCGGGGCGGTCATGATCCTGGACGAGGTACAATCGGGTTACGGAAGATCAGGAAAGTTCTTTGCGCATCAGCATGTTGATGTTAAACCAGACCTAATTACCATTGCCAAAGGCATGGGCAACGGCTTCCCGATTGCGGGTGTACTTATCCATCCTAAGTTCAAAGCCGTGCATGGAATGCTGGGTACAACCTTCGGGGGAAACCATGTAGCATGCGCTGCCGGCATTGCCGTGCTGGATGTGATCAAAGATGAAAACCTGTTGGAAAATTCCACAAAAATCGGTGAATATCTTTCCGCATCCCTGAAAAAAATACCTGGGGTAAAAGAAGTTCGCGGCTATGGTCTCATGATCGGCGTGGAACTTGAAATTCCCTGCAGCGATGTTAGAAATGCCTTGCTGAATGAACACAGAATTTTTACGGGTTCTTCATCTGATAAAAATACCATACGCATACTTCCTGCGCTGAATATTAAAAAAGAAGAAGCGGATGCTTTTCTGAATGCTTTTAAATCTGTCATGTCTAAAACCCTGGTTAAATAATGAGACATTTTACTTCCGTCAAAGATGTTGAAGACGTAAATGCGCTGGTTAAATCCGCGCTGGAACTGAAAAAAGATCCTCTAAAATATAAGGAGCTTGGAAGGAATAAAACGTTGGGTCTGATATTCTTCAATCCAAGTCTTCGTACAAGGCTGAGTACACAAAAAGCGGCGCACAACCTTACCTTGCGGGTGATGGATATGAACGTAGGCTCCGACAGCTGGTCGCTGGAATTCAGA
>JBJMLY010000016.1:0-3899 GCA_045805025.1 Cytophagaceae bacterium
AAGCAAACTGAGAGATCTTACAGGCTATATAACGCTCGATACTGGCTACAAGAATACGGGTGCGACCAAGAGCGCTATCACCTTTCTCGATGGAGAGCTCGGAATTCTAAGCTACAGAGGCTACCCTATTGAACAACTGGCCGAGAAATCCAGCTTCCTGGAAGTTTCTTACCTTCTGATCTATGGTGAACTGCCTACCAAGGCTCAGCTGGATACCTTTTCGGATCGTATTACCAAGCATACAAACCTGCACGAAGACTTCAAGAAGATTTTCGATGGTTTTCCTTCCAGTGCGCACCCGATGGGTGTTCTTTCTTCACTGGTAAGCTCGCTGACCGCCTTTTATCCTGGATCGATCGACCCGCAGGTGGACGATGAAGAACTGGATCTGACCATTGTAAGGCTGATGGCTAAATTACCGACGATTGCAGCATGGTCGCTGAAGAACTCCAAAGGACAACCTTTGATGTATCCTAAAAACGACCTGGACTACTGCTCAAACTTCCTGTACATGATGTTCGGAATGCCGAATCAGGAATACAAAGTAGATCCTGTCGTGGTTGAAGCCCTGAACGTTTTGCTCATTCTGCATGCGGACCACGAGCAGAACTGCTCCACCTCTACTGTACGCATTGTAGGCTCTGCTCAGGCAAGTCTTTATTCTTCCGTTGCCGCCGGTATCAATGCACTCTGGGGACCTCTGCACGGAGGAGCTAACCAGGCGGTGATTGAAATGCTGGAAGCTATAAAGAAAGATGGTGGTGATGTCACTAAGTATATCAACAAGGCCAAAGATAAAAACGACAGCTTCAGACTTATGGGCTTCGGACACAGAGTATACAAGAATTTTGATCCCCGGGCAAAAATTATCAAGAAAGCCTGTGATTCCGTACTCGCTAAGCTGGGAGTAAAAGATCCTGTTCTGGATATCGCCAAAGGACTGGAAGAAGCAGCTCTGAAAGACCCATACTTCATCGAAAGAAAATTATATCCGAATGTTGACTTCTATTCCGGTATTATTTACCGTGCATTAGGCTTACGTACCGATCTGTTTACCGTCATGTTCGCATTAGGCCGTCTTCCAGGCTGGATCGCACAATGGAAAGAGATGAGAGAGGCGGGAGAACCGATAGGCAGACCAAGACAGGTATATATCGGCCACAACAAAAGAGAATATGTGGAAATCAAGAAAAGAAAATAATCACGATTTATTCCAACTAAAAAGACCAGCCTTGTAGGCTGGTCTTTTTTATTTTTATCTGTTTATTCGCTTATCGCACCTGCATTAATGTTCCGTCAGAACGGTATAGTACATCTTTCTGAGCGCTGCCGGCGTCCTTAAATTGTGCTTCGTATAAGCCATTATCCATTCCCCAGTGCACTTCTGAGGCATACGGATACCTTTGGTTAAAGGAAGCCACTACCTGATCCGGAACTGCTGTAGAACTCATATTCGAGCTTTTGCTGCAAGCGGCAGCAGACACTGCTATCATTATCCCCATCAATATCTTCTTCATAACACATTTGTCTATCTTCCATATCTCAACAAAGCTGATTTTGAATTAGTTTTTGCCGCGGTAACCTCCTGAAAATAAATAAAATACGGAGAAACTTTAGCTTCCCAACTTGTTATTGAGTTTGATCAGCTCCTGGATAAAATGATCCCTGACTTCTTTGGCAAAAGGATTCTCATTTTCGATGGTCAGGAAAAGATCCATGGAGTCCTGTCCAAGATTTCTTTTAATCTCGAGAAGATATTGGTAAGCCGGAGTCTTCTGCTCCACATCCGGAATATCCATCTGATTAACCGCACGGCCTATAAAGTGAGTTAAGGCCTGTACATAAGCCATCTGCTGGTCATGGTGCAAAGGAGTCCGCTCAAGCACATTCAGCTTAAGTTCCCTGGAAAAAAAGCGGGTCAGGTTTCCTCCTTTGGTTGTCCTTACCGGACATACAACGAGATTAAGGCCGGCAATGCCATTTTTCCCGCTCTGGGGGCCGAAAAGAGGATGAGTGCCTACTATTTCAACATAGTCGGGAAGGTGCTTCTGCATAAGCTCGATAGGCTTCATCTTCACGGAAGAAAGATCAAACACCAGCGCCTTGGGCTTCACCATCGTTTTGATCTGGATCAGAAGATTTTCCAGAAATTGAACAGGTACCGCCAAGGCTACATATTCTCTGGAGGCGGTTTCGGCCAATGTACCCCATTTAACTCCCGCAAGCTTTGCCTCCTTTGAAAAATCAGCGCTGTCGCAGACAGTAATATCAAAAAATGGTTTCAGATGAGGTATAATAAACCGTCCGAAGTTTCCGAAGCCGATAAAGCCCAGTTCTTTCATAAATCAATTTTAAGAACTTAGGATATAATATCATAATTACCGGCTACAAAAACATTGTCAATTTGTGGAAAAATGAAGGAAAATATGGTTTTATATTTTTTTTCATTTTTTATGCAACCCTGTTTTGAACTCTTCCGTTAAAGCTATTATAACGTTCAACTAGAACAAACACAAAGCATTCGTTGAGAGACTTTGCTAATTAAAAAGATGCAGTTTTGAGAGTTCTGCATCTTTTTTTTTATTTTATAAAGTGAAAGGAATTAAAAAATTTCTCTGCCCTCTCCGACTCCACCACCTTTTTTGTTCCACCTGTCATTAGCTGTACGGCTTTGTTATCTTTGGTATAAACCCTTATTCTTAAGATCTGCCCCAGCATCATCTTCACCTCTGCCTCCATGGCTTCGCCGGCGGGAGTATGTATTTTCTTCTTATAGATCACTTTGCTGTTCTTATCCTTCGTCAGCCTGGCAATGAGCTCGTCAAAATAATCTTCCTTTTTCTTTTCCAGCGATTTCCCCGAAGCGCTGAAGCTGTTGACGACAAAAAGCTGTGCGGAAGCCGTGTCGAGGCAGGTAGCCGTGATAATCCGGTCTGACGAGGTTTTAAGGGTATCATAACGCATGGCAGGCTTGCCCGGCAGTAAAACCCCGAAGTAATCTTCTTCCTCATACTGCTGCCAGGCTTTATCGTTTTCAACTGCATTGGAAGAAGAGGTGAGTTTAGGAGCATCGGCTTTACCGCTGGAATAAACCGGCACCACGTCAAAACCCTGTGATTTCAATAATTCTATGACGCCATTCTTACCCGGCAGATGAGCTGCCCCTATACCTATAAACACAGGTCCCTTTTCTATCATATGGCCGATCCGGGAAGCCATGATTTTGTTTCTTTCCAGAATGAGCGCTGAATTGAAGGCATCCGTTGTATCGTATTCATTCACCAGAATAGCCAGACTGTCGAGATTCTGAGCGGAATAAAGCCGGATCATTTTTTCGATCATGCCCGCATCGCTTTTCTGATCTTTCATACCAGACACCAGCAGCTTTGCCTGCTGCTTCAGAGGAATTTTATCAATAGCCGCCACCTGCTCTTCCATCGTTTCTATCCCTACCACATTCATATTTTTTTCAGCAGCAAGCTTCTGAAAATATTCGTCGAGTGTGATAGCATTATCCTGCTTAATATCCAGCTCATTGATCATCGAAGAAGTAAACATCGGTTTGATCTTGTCTACCATGGAGGCAATCACTCCCAATCTCTTTTCTGCATAGTCTTTTACAAATTTGTAGTCCTGCTTCGTTAAAAGCATATCCAGGGTCGTGTCGCCTTTCATGAATATCAAACCCATTACTTTAGCCTGGCTGGACGGATCCAGCACAATTTCACCGGCAAAACTGGAACAACTGTCAAAAGACGGCATCACTGAAGTACCCAGCTGAAAGGCCCTGTTATCCCTGATATGAATGGTACCATACACGTATGAGGGCTTTCTCAGGCCCTTGCCGGAAATCTTCCATAAAAGTGAATTATATTGGGCGTAGGCGGCGCTGAAGCCCT
>JBJMLY010000017.1:0-2177 GCA_045805025.1 Cytophagaceae bacterium
CAACAATACAGCAAAAATAGCCCTGACCATGCTTAAGAATCTGGATGCCTATCTTTCGGCTACCCAGCTTGGCATTACCATAGCCAGTCTTGCCCTGGGCTGGATCGGCGAAAGCGTTGTGACGCGCATTATTCTCAATTCCATGGAAGTATTGAAGATCAATACAGATCTTGTGATTGTTCATACCATTGCTATCGGTATTGCCTTTACGCTCATTACCACGATGCACATCGTTTTTGCCGAACAGGCACCCAAAACGATGGCCATCCAGAAAGCAGAAGCATTTACGCTGGCTATCGTATATCCTTTAAGAGCTTTTTATGTCATACTGAAGCCTTTTATCTGGATGCTGAATGCTCTGTCAAACCTGTTTCTCAAGCTTCTCGGATTTCCAAACAGGAACAAACTGGAGACACACAGTTCCGAAGAACTTCAGTTTCTGCTGGATCAGGGTAAGGTTTCAGGAGCTTTGGAGCCAACCGAGCATGAGCTCATTAAGAATGTATTCAATTTTAACCTGATCACAGCCCGGCAGATCATGACTCCCCGAACCAGTATCCGGGCTATTGATTATGAGCTGCCTCAGGATGAGATCATCAATACCATCATTTCAGAAGGCTACTCTCGTATGCCTGTATACAAAGAAAGTACGGATAACATCGTCGGTATTGTGTACACCAAGGATATTCTGAAAATGATCAATCAGAAAAACAAGGTGGACTTCAACGATGCAATAAGACCTCCTTATTTTGTGCCTGAGACCAAAAAGATCAGTGAGCTTCTGAAAGAGCTTCAGGCCAAGCACATGCACATGGCCATCATCATGGATGAATTTGGCGGGGTGGCGGGTATCGTCACCATTGAAGACATTATCGAGGAACTGGTCGGAGAGATTCAGGACGAACACGATGAGGAGGCTCCTTTTGTAGAAAAAATCAACGATAAGGAATATGTTGTTAACGCTCTTTCCACGATTGAAGATGTGAATGAGTACCTTCCTAAACCACTGCCTAAGAGTAATGAATATGAATCGGTGGCCGGTCTTGTAAATGTTGCTTTTGATAAGATTCCTGACCTGAATGAAAAAATCATGTGGGGGGATTACGAAATTACCGTTCTTAAAAAATCCAAACAAAGCGTGCTGGTGGTTAAGCTGATTCTTAAAGTAGCCGCAGGTAATGCCCAAGAAGTGAAGCATTAGCATGAAACCTGAGGATTCATTACCTTCCTACAAAGATTTCCCTAAAGCTGATCCTGTACAGAGACTTTCTGCTGGTATTATCGATCTGGTGATTGTGGGTGTATCGGGCACTACCCTTAGTTTTTTACCTTTCAGCAGTTACTATACGAACCCTCTCTTACTGGCCTATTTTTTATTAAGAGACTCCTTGCCAGTTCTACAGGGAAAAAGTATTGGCAAAACACTGATCGGATTAAGAGTAGTACGGGAAATTGATGGATCTGGTATTACCAACGATTATGGACTTGGTATCGTCAGGAATGTACTATTTATGATTCCTTTGGCTGGATTTATAGACGCTTTTATGATATTTTCTCAAGCCGGGCAGCGCTTTGGTGACCGCTGGGCCAAAACGATTGTCATCGCAGAAAAAAAACAGGGAACAACATAAGCGTTGTCCCCTGTCATAAGATCTTACAAAGAGTGTTTGATTCTCTTCTTTACTATTAATGGCTGAATGGCACCTGCGTTAAAAGCTTAATAAGGTCTTCGCTTAAAAGCTGTTTCACTTCTTCTTTGGATTTGCCAAGCTTATCTTCCAGTTTGGTGAGTAAAACTTCTTCTTTTGCTTTTATATCTTTTCTCAGAATATTGGCGCCCAGGTGTCTTCTGAAAATTTTGAATGTTCTATGGAATCTTGATCTGTTCATATCTTTAAGCTTTAGGTTATACAACATTCAACAGACTAGTTGAAAAAATGTTATATATTACATCAATATTTTATCACAATAAGATTTATAAAATATTATAATATAGTGAATAATAGCAAAAATAGCGAATTTTATTATTTAAATTGTTGATAAATAGTTAATATCTTTAATAGTTATTACATGCTAATGCTATGCTAAAGCACATCAATATTAAGGTAACAGGAAGGGTCCAGGGAGTATTTTTCAGAGACCATACCAGAAGAAAAGCAGAAGAACTTGGAGTGAAA
>JBJMLY010000018.1:0-3072 GCA_045805025.1 Cytophagaceae bacterium
TTCTTTCACCGCGTACAGGCCTTCTCCTACATAATAAATATCGTGGGCTTTTGCTTCATAAATTTCATCACCTTTTTCGTTCACGATGCCGAATTTGTCTTTCTTCTGAACGATGGCAGGCCAGTCGGGAGCCGTGGGATTATCGGTCTTATTGCTGATATGGTCGTAGAGGAAATCGACTACGGGAGTTCCACCGGTAGTTCTGATAACGCCCCATTTCCCTCCTTTTTTCACTTTCAGGTAATTAGGCAGTGCTGTAGCGATGGCTTCGTATTCATTGGAAAGAATGACTTTTCCGGAGGCATCGGCAAGTCCGAGTTTGTCCTCTTTTTTCGTGCTGAACATCAGAGTTTTCTGAAACCATTCATAATCCACCTGATCATATACGGCAGGAAGAATCTCTTTTCCTTTGTCACTGATCACACCCCATTTTCCATTCTGCTTTACAAAAGCGACTCCATTTTTAAAAGGTTTCGCCTCTTCATAGCTTCCTGAAAAAGCCGGTACTTTCTGAAGTATATTGTAGAAGGAAACCTTGCCTTCGTTAATAACCCTGGTCAGTGAAATGGAATCTGATACGTAAAGTGAGTCAAAGCCTGTCTCGGTAATCTTCTTCATATCTCGTCCGTACAAATAGAACTTCTCTTTTCCTCCCGACGGATTCTTTGCTTTGACATAGTAGTAATCGGCATTTTTATTTCTTCCCAGAAAGGAATATTCATTATTCAGAATAAATTTATTCTTAAGATCGATGATGCCGTATTTGCCATCTTTTTTGGCAATGGCCTGGGATTTTTTAAAAGAGCTGGCATCCTCAAACTGAGGTTTGCTATGGTATTTCCCAAAGCGGTTGATATAGCCGTATTTCCCTTTCTGTTTCATCAGAAAAAGCCCTTCGCTGTAATCGTCAATATAATCGTAATCGGCGCCGGTAATTTCCTTTCCATTCAGGTTGATAAAACCATATTTGTTATCCTTCTTATAGATCAGAATATCGGTATACTTCAAGGAAAGCGAATCGTAAATGGCGTTAGCCGAAATTTTTCCCTGCTCGTTAAAAATTCCCCACTTGCCGTTTTGCTGAAAGATGATAATGTGCAGCGCTACCTTCTTCACTTTGGTAATATTCATGGGAAGAAGATAGCCGCAATTCACATGGTTGATAACGCCATATAGATCTATGATCTGAACAAGGGTGGCATTTTCCGACATCACCTGAGCGATCCTGAATTGTGGTCTGCATATAAAGCTACCTTTATCTTCGGTGATGAGTCCCCATACACTGTCTTTCTTGACCCAGGTAAGTTCAGTGCCTGCGATCGGATTGATTTCCGTATAAACGAATTCAAGAAGTACCGTCCCCTTTTCATTCAGCAATCCCCAGAATCCGTTCTTTCTGGCCCAGATCTTACCATTTCTGAAACTGGTGAGTTTATCGTATTCAGGATGCAGGATTACATTGCCATCACAGTCGATCACGCCATACTTAAGACCTTTCTGAACAACGGCTTTATTTTCAATATAAGGAGTGACCTTGGTATATATGGGATTTATCACCCATTGTCCGAAAACATTCACATAACCCCAGGTTTTGCTTTGTTCGCTGTACCTGGGAACGAGGTCTTCGGGACAGTTAGAGCCTTTTTGAGCGAATGTTGTGCTCAGTGCACAGTGCATGGTGCACAGCAGAACCAGGATAAAATATTTTTTAATCATATTACACGTGAAGAGGAAGTTATAAATATAAAAAGAATGTATTAAAGTGTTAATGTGTTCAGGTGTTAAAGTTTCGGATCGAAGTGAGGTAATTATGAATGACTAATGCCCAATGACAATATCAGTAACTACTTCGCCTTACTCGTCCAGGGATTGCCGGCTATTCTGAACCTCCAGGGTTTGAGAGCATATTCTTTGGCATATGCGACCCCTACCCTCGGACTAGCGACAATATTCTTCTCTTCGATTTTTATACCTTTATCTTCCAGCCAGATATCATTCCCTAGCAGATCCAGTGCATTGTGTTTGGTGGTAATACCAAGCGCCATGCTCATGGCACCCGGGCCTGCAGTCAGGTTGTAGAGCGGCTTGCTCATTCTGCGGCGGTGCAGCATGTATTCCAGGCCTTCTGTGGGTTCGATCGCACGGATGAGAATGGCGTGGGGAATATCTTTTTTATTGGTGATGATATTGAACAGGTAATGGATGCCGTAACAGAGATAGACATAGCTGATTCCGCCTTCTTTAAAAAATGGTTCGGTGCGTGGCGTTCTTTTATTGCCGAAAGCATGCGAAGCTTTGTCTTTCTCTCCATAATACGCTTCGGTTTCCACGATCATTCCTCCTGTAAATTTTCCATCGATATTGGTATACAGAAATTTTCCCAACAGTTCCTTGCTGATCTGGATCACATCTTCACCGGTGTAAAATTTCCTGGGGAGCTTAGGCATGAGAAATGATGAAAGACTGAACGCTTAACTTTAGTGGAAGAACAGGTAGGCGACCCAGATAGCAGCGAGAGCTCCGGCGAAATCGGCAATCAGACATGTTTTCAAAGCATACCTTGTGTTCTTCACTCCAACATATCCGAAATAAACAGAAAGAATGTAGAAGGTCGTGTCGGCGGCGCCTTGAAATATGCAGGAAAGTCTTCCGGTAAAAGAAGTAACGCCATAGGTCTCCATGGAGCTTACCATCATTCCCCGGGCACCGCTGCCGCTCAGTGGTTTCATAATTGCAGTGGGAAGCGAAGGTACAAAGTCGGCATTAATACCCATGTTGGTCAGCAGTGAAGTGAGACCATTCATTAAATAGGCCATAGCGCCTGAATCACGGAAGATCCCAACGGCAACAAGTATGGCAATAATGTAAGGAATAATTCGTATCGCGGTTTCAAACCCTTCCTTGGCTCCTTCTATAAAGGAGTCATAGACATTGATCTTTTTATAGAAGCCATATCCAATAAAGAAAATAATCACCATAAAAAGGATAAAATTACTTCCGACGGATGAGATAAGCTCAATCTTTTTATCGGGTTCAGGATAGTTGTTCCGGATGTAGGAAAAGAACCATAAA
>JBJMLY010000019.1:0-2723 GCA_045805025.1 Cytophagaceae bacterium
ATTCTGGATGATCTTTTTGCAAAGAGCGAGCCCTATACCTGTACCGCTATAAGAAGCGCGGCCATTTAATCTTTGAAATAATCCAAATATCTGCTGGGCATATCCTGGATTAAATCCAATGCCATTGTCACGGATAGATATCTCCATTAATTGTTCGGATGGCTGGCCAGGTGCAGATTCTTCATTAGTTTCCTTGTAATTGATGCTGATTTCCGGACGCAATCCTTCTTTAGAGAACTTCAATGCATTATTGATCAGGTTGTAAAAAAGCTGATTCATCTGAGATGGTATCGCGAGGATGACAGGTAGCGGATCGTATACGACAAGAGCTCCTTTTTGTTCAATTAACAGGTCAAGATCTGCCAGGATGTTGACTATTACTTTGTTAAGATCAGTAGGTGCCAAAGCAACGTCCATCCTTGTCTGATTGGAATAATTCAGCAGATCATCGATGATTGATTTCATTCTCGCGGCGGCAGAACTGATCTTCGAAAGATAATTTTTGTCCGAAGCGCTTAATTGTTCATTACTGTTTTCCAGCAGAAGGGATACAAATGTCTGGATCTTTCTTAAAGGTTCCTGCATATCATGAGACGCTGCATAAGCAAACTGTTCCAGTTCTTCATTGGAACGTTTCAGGAATTCGTTTGCTTTACCCAGTTCTTCAGTTCGTATATATACCTGGCGTTCCAACTCTTCTCTGGTTCTCCGTTGCGCGGTGACATCCTGAACAATTCCTCTGACGAGGTAGGGGAATCCGCTTTCATTAAAAAACACTTTTCCAACAGGCCGCACGATCCGCTCCGTACCATTTTGCAGGTTTCTGATCCGGTATTCGTCTTCATAAAAATCGCTTCCTGAACTCAGCGATTCCTGAAGCTTCGATTGTACCCGTTCCCTGTCTTCGGCATGTATGGCTAGGAAGCCTGATTCAAAATCGATGGTGGCACCTGTAAAACCATACCATGATCGTACACGTTCCGAAAAGAAAACTTCAGAGGTCAGAAAGTTGATGCTCCATGTGCCCATTTCCGCCGATTCAATGGCCAGGCTCAATTGCTCTGAGCTTTCCTGGAGTGCTTTGCTGGCTGCTTTTTCCTGTCTCAGATCCCTGACTGTTGTGGCTCGGCCCTGTATATTTCCGGTAACGGGATCATAAACCAGCATCGTAGTACCATATACGGGGATCGCTTCTCCTGTGCTGAAGTTCCGGTAAAATGTCTCACCTGTCCATCTGCCGTTTTCAAAAAGTGCTTTATTGATCACATTTTTTAGTCGGTCCGCTTCTTCCGGCATGACGTAGTCGCGGTTAGGCCTTAATGCATCTTCCGGATTGGATATACCTAAAAGCCGCCTGCCAGATTCATTGACATAATGAACATTACCATGGATATCGGATAAGGATACAAAATCAGATGTATTTTCAAGAAGTGTAAGCAACTCAAGTTGCTCCTTTCTGGCCTCGAGCTCAGGCCTTAAATCACGGGCCACGCCACTGAAAGCTACTGGCTCGCCGGTTTGTTGGTCATCGATTCTGGAGGCAATAAGATGCGCTGGTATCTGTTCTCCTGTTTTAAAATGGCGGCAGTATATCTGGCCGGTCCATCTGCCTTTTCTGATCAGGAAAGGAAGGATCTCGCCAGTAAGCTTTTGCTGCATTTCAGGGAAGAAGTAATCTGCGATATGGGTATGCAGCGCTTCATTGTCGCCGATACCCAGTAAATTTCTTCCCGACTTATTCACGTAAGTAATGTGCCCGTCTAAATTGGCAAGCAGAACAAGATCAAGACTGTTTTCTGTAAGAGACAGCAGCTTTTCCTGTTCTTCCCTCATCTTCATTTCTGTTGAAATATCCAGGCTGGTTGCAATAAAGCCTTCAGGTTCACCCAAGTCGTTCCTTAACAAGGAAACATGTATACGGCCCCAGATGATCTTACCATTTTTGTGTATATACCTTTTCTGCAATTCAAAGGAAGGGATCAGATTATTTTTAAGCTGGTTGAGCATATCCAGGTTAGAACTGATGTCTTCCGGGTGTGTTATTTCCTTCATATTCATGGAAGCGAGTTCTTCCCTTGAATACCCCACCAGATTACAATAAGCATCATTAACCGCCAGGTAATTTGAATTGAGATCTGCAGCAGCCATTCCCAGCGATGCGCTGTTGAAAAATGCCTCGTACCGTTTCTCAATATTTCCGGATATGATCTTTTCTGAAACCATTTTTTTGTCAGGTTCAATAACAGATGGTTTCTCTCCCGTGGTATGATTTTCCTGGGTCATGAAAAAATTGGCTAAGGTTTCATTGAATGTTTTATTGATCTGTTTTTGTAGGGCCGGATTAGCGTAAAGTTAGTTTTCTCCAGCTTATTTCGTTGCAATATATCCCAAACTTTATACAACAAACACGGCACAAATGTTGACGATGTGAGTTAAAAATAATGTATGAAAGGGGTTCTCACTGCTTTACTGGTAGGTACTGCTATTGCAGGTATCATTTATTACCTGAAGGATAACGGAATGATAGAAAGGAAAAGCAGAAAATTAAGAAAAGGATCTTCTTATATCTATGAACAGATGAAAGAAGAATGGAACGCCGATGGAAAAGAAGTGACCAATGCGCTTTCCGAACAACCCTGAGGTTTAGTCGTTAGTCATTGGGCTTTAATCTGTTCAAATAATAAAAAGAATAAAAGTCAAATCAGAAATCATTTTACTCGGTG
>JBJMLY010000020.1:0-2122 GCA_045805025.1 Cytophagaceae bacterium
CTTACTCCGCTTGCTGAATTCTGGTTAATTATCCCCTAAGATAGCCAATTTAAATGTGTTGCCTGATTTTTATTCCGAAAGATATTAGCCTGTTAAAAGAAATGTTTAATGCAAGCCCAGAACCTTCTCCTTCCAAGCACAGAGAGATCTGTTTTCAATGCTTTCCAAAGAAACCTGATTACCTCATTTCTGTTTTTTTTGGTCAGGGAATATACCAGGGCAAAAAAAGTAAAGCGTTCTGATTTAAACATGGGGATATATTCCCTGTATTCTACTGTGAATGGTTTGTCGCTTAAGAGCAATTCGGTCAGCAGAGTGTCTCTTTTTACGATTTTATCAGGAGCAATGGTGAAGAGGCTTCGGGACTCATGATTGTTCATTTGAAAGGTAATTTCGTCAGAAGAAATGAACTTATACCGCGCTGATAATCTAAGCCATAATTCCCAATCTTCGGATGAAGCAAGCTGGCGTGACTCATTAAAAGGATTCTGTAGAAATATCTCTTTTTTTACAAAAACACTGTTGCATCCCAGAAAATTGGTTTTGATAAGTCTTTCGTTGAAGTTGAAATTAAAATCAGTTTCCTGAAGCAGGATTGTGCCATCAGGGTTCACGATCTTATATCCCACATTAAAAATTACAGGATTCTTATTCTTGACAACAAAATCATGAGCAGAAGAAAGGTGGTTGCTGTAAGGGGTGTCATCCGAGTCGAAAAAATTGAGATACTCTCCCCGAGCCATTTTAGCACCGTAATTTCTTGCGGCAGCCCGCTCGCTGTTCTCAATGGTAAAGCACCGGATGTTTGGTTTTTTGAATGAATCAAGAATTTCTTCTGTGTTATCTGTGCTTCCGTCGTTGACAACTACGATTTCAAAGTCGGTAAAAGACTGGGCTAAAAATGATTCAATCGTTTTGGAAATAAATCCAGCTCTGTTGTAGGTGGGGATAATTACAGAGAAAAAAGGCATACTAGTTGAAGTATTTATTGTAGTGATCTATATTATTTTCAATGCTGAAAAGCGTATGGACATCCTTGTTAAGGCTAGCCCCCACATCCTTATAGCCATCTTTATTTCTGGAATAGTCAACAATGAATTCCTCAGCCTGCCGGATAAAATCGGATTTGTCCACCAGGACGGCATTTTGTTTATGGATCAGATAGTCATCAAAATCACCGATACCCTTGCAAACGATCGCTATTTTGGATAAAAGTCCTGCCTCTTTCACAATAACGCTGCTTGAATCTGCAATAGAGGGGTGTACCAGAATATCCGAGGCCGAAAGATAATCAAGGATATTGCTGACCCTTCCGGGAAGAACGCAGCGTTCTGTTAAACCTTTTGTCCGGACAAGCTCCTGCAGCTCTTCTTTCATCGGGCCGTCGCCGAGTAAGAATAATTTCACATCGATTTTTTTTGCCAACAGATTTTCAAGTAAAGCAACCGATAGCTCAGGTCTTTTATCTTTTACCATACGGCATGCAGTGACCAGGACTATGTCTGCCGAATGCTGCCGTCTTAGATTTTCGGCTATATCTGTATTGACACTTGGATATAAAGAAAAATCATAGGCAAGATTGATGACGTCAATTTTGGCGGCGGCGACGTGCTCTTTCTCGACCATAAACTCCTTGGCTTTTCTGGAAACAACAATGAACCTTTTTCCAAGTGTATACACGAGCTTATAACTTAACAATTTGTTTTTATTCAACAGATGAATCTCATCGATATGGTGTCTGCATATATAAACTTTTGCCTTGATAAAATATTGAGCGAGAACAGCTACCAGGTGGGCTGGCTCAAGATGACTGAACACGATGTCGATTTTGTTTTTCCGGCAGAATTTAGCCAGGAATAGTATTTCGCGGATTAAGTCAAGCTTTGAGTTTCCCCATCTAAGAATTGTATTGGCAATGGATATATGATTACTTTTCAGGTTTTGCTGAATTTCTTCTCCGTAAAACTGGGAAACATAATAAACATTGTGTCCGGAGTTTTTGAAAGAAATCATGAGGGACTCTGTATCTCTTGATCTGGAGAAAAAAGGCGTATAAAACAGAATATTCATTTTAGATCCTGGTATCACAACTATCAGATAACTAAAGCATTATATTTAAGAA
>JBJMLY010000021.1:0-5980 GCA_045805025.1 Cytophagaceae bacterium
AATGGCGTGACGCATGTATTCAATGCCATGTCGCAATTTTCCAGCCGCAATCCGGGTATGGTGGGTGCTTTTCTGGATCATCAGAAGGTATGGGGCGGAATTATCATCGATGGCATTCATGCGGACTATGCTTCGGTGCGTATCGCTCACAAGCTTCGGAAGGGAAAGCTGTTTATCGTTTCAGATGCATCTTATGTAGAGCACCCTGAAGAGTTAAAGGAGTTCGACTTTGGTTTTGGAAAGCTGCATTATGAGAAGGGACAATATTATACCGAGGGTGGAAGTCTGGCGGGTGTATCCATCAGCATGCTGGAAAGTTTTCAGAACTGCTACCGCTATGTAGGCGTGGATATGGAGGAAGCGGTAAAAATGTCTTCTACCTATCCGGCTCAATACCTCCGGGTGGATCATTACCTTGGAAAAATCAAGGAAGGGTATGCGGCGGATATGATCGTATTGAACAAAGATCTGGCCATTGAAAAAGTATTTTTGAAAGGAGAATCAGTAAAAAAATGAAAATAAATTCAGGATTCGGATCTGTTCTGGTTTTTATATCCCTCTTATTATTTTCCTGTGGTTCTTCACAGGAAAAATCAGCAGCCCTTCATCCTTCCGGCGGGGAATTATCCATTACCTGGGGCGTAATTACCAACGACTACCAGGGAACAGGCATGTTTAAATCCATGCTCAGCATTAAGAACAACAGTCCGAAGACCTTTGACAATAAAGGCTGGGAGCTCTATTTTAATTTTACGCCGGCCAGAAAAATTATACAGGATAGCATTCCGGAATCGGTGAAACTGATTCACATCAACGGTGATTTTTTCAAGCTTGTTCCTGCCGAAAAATTCAAACCGCTGGCTCAGGGAGATTCATTCAGTCTTTCGATCCTGGCTTCTTATGTAGCCATTAAATATTCCGATGCGCCCTGCGGATTTTATTTCGTGTTTCAGGATGAAGAAGGAAAGTCCGGCCAGCCTGAACTGGTGAAGAACTATCAGGTTCTTCCTTTTGAAAGAAAAGAGCAGATTAAAAAGGATAAGAATGACATGTTGCCATTGCCGACGGCAGAGTCCATGTATAAGGAAAATCTAAAGCTCACGATATTGCCTTCCGCTCAGGTGCCGGCTATTATTCCGACGCCCTATTCCCTGAGTTTTTCGAAAGATTCCCTTCTGGTCGATCCTGCATTTGAAATTCATTACGAATCCGGACTGGAATCGGAAGCAGAATTTTTATCCTCCATGTTCTTGTCCGTTTTAGGACAGGACATAAAGAGGTCTGCCGGTACACAATCAGGAAGCAGAGTAATTCTGCTTCAGAAAAAGGCATTGCTATTTGATGCTTCACCTGAAGCTTACCAGGTTTCTGTCAATAAGGGAACAGGCATCATTATTTCCGGAAATGGTAGGGCGGGCGTATTTTATGGCATCCAGAGTTTAAGGGCATTAATGCCGCTGGAAGTCTATACAAAAAAACCGAAGTTCATTCCTGTACGTGAAACCGAAATCAAAGATTTCCCACAGTTTCCATACAGAGGTCTTCTGTTGGATGTGGTCAGGCATTTTCACAGCAAGGAGAGCATTCTGAAAACACTGGACCTGATGTCTTTTTATAAACTGAACAAACTTCATCTTCACCTGACCGACGATGAGGCCTGGCGCCTGGAAATCGAAGGATTGCCGGAGCTTACGGAAGTGGGAGCCAGACATGGCCATACGCTTACAGAATCAGACCGGCTGATTCCCGCCTATGGCTGCGGTCCTGCCGGCGATCTGAATCCTGCCAATGGTTATTATTCCAGGAAAGATTTTATAGAGATTCTGAGGTATGCCAAATCAAGGCACATTGAAGTCATTCCTGAGATAGACTTGCCCGGACATGCCAGAGCGGCTATTAAGGCTATGGATGCCCGGTACACTAGACTGATGGCTGAAGGAAAAAAAGCCGAAGCTGAAAAGTACCTGCTGAGGGATTTGAATGATAAGTCCACCTACTTATCTGTACAGCTCTTCAACGATAATGTAATATGTCCTTGTCAGGAAGGAATCTATAATTTCATTTCCATAGTCGGTGCCGACCTCCGGAACATGTATAAAGAGGCAGAGGCTCCATTGAATACCATGCATCTGGGCGGCGATGAGGTGGCTCATGGTGCCTGGGAGAAATCTCCCGCATGCGAAGAGCTGATCCGGAAAAATAAGGATGTAAAAACGGTCGCCGGTATTAAACGATATTTTCTTCAGAGAAGCACTCACATACTCGATTCCCTGCAATTATATCCTTCGGTGACCGAAGATGCGGTGGCAGGAAAGGAAAAAGAAAATGGCCGGGATGTTCTGAAGACGGAAGATGCGTTTATTAAATCCGGGATCGTAGCGTATTTCTGGGCCAACTACTGGGGCTGGGGAAATGAAGATCTTGCCTACAAGCTGGCGAACCGCGGTTTCAAAACAGTCTTGTGCCCGGTAACCAATCTGTATTTTGACCTGGCTTATACCAACGAGCCGGAGGAGCCGGGACTATACTGGGGAGGCTTCACCGACGAACGCAAAATTTATGAATACACGCCGCTCAATTTATTTAACTGTGCCTATCAGGATCTAAACGGACAGACCCTGGATCCCGCTATGTTTAAAGACAAGGAGAGGCTCACACAAGCCGGGCGTAAAAATATTCTTGGCTTACAGGGAATGCTGTTTTCGGAAACCTTAAAAAACCGGGGTATGCTGGAATATTATATGTTTCCTAAAATGATCGCTTTAGCTGAGCGTGCCTGGGCAAAGCAGCCGGCCTGGAGCAAAGTGACCGATAAAGAGAAACGTCTTGAGGGTCTTGCGAAAGACTGGAATTCTTTTGCCAATGCGCTCGGACAACGAGAGCTGCCAAGGCTTGATTATTTATTCGGAGGAACAGGCTACCGACTGCCGCTTCCAGGGGCTATCATGGAAAACGGCTGGCTGAAAGCCAATGCTTCCATGCCCGGATTAGCGATCCGCTTTACCAGAGACGGATCTGAGCCTTCTGTCTCTTCCGAATTATATACCGGTATGACAAAAGTTAATGGAAAAATCAGATTGAGCACCTTCAATACGCGCGGCAGGAAAAGCAGATCGGTGCTGGTGAATATGGACTAAAAAATAATCTCTTCCCAGATTACATACTTATTTTCCTTTTCAAGCTCCGTGATTTTTTCCATCACTTTGGCTTTAAACTTGGAGGCGGAAACAATGCTGATGCCGGCTACTTCGGAAATTTCTTCCAGCTTGATCTTTCCCTTTCTCTTATGGATCAGATAGATCAGGTACAGGGCTTTGTTGATCTGGAATTTGATTCCATGAAGAATAGTCCCCGACGTGATCGACTCGGGATAGCTGCAGCGGCTGCACTTTCGAAGGAATGAGTTGTCGGTTTCCTTGCATTTATTATAGCCGCATTTTCTGCATACATATCCTTTAGCCCATTTGATCTCATCCAGGAATTTCAGGCAGGTGAATTCGTCTTTGAAAAGAGTCTGGAAAACTTCGAAGCTTACTTCCTGCCCGGTAATCCGTTGCACTAGCTCCTGCTGTACATTCTTTTTCAGCTCCCAGTTGTCAAGGTCAAGCTTGATGTTCATCTTGTTCGCCTGCTCGATGAGGGACTGAAGCTTGCTGTTGGAAACTTCCAGCTCATCGGTTTTCATGCGAAGCTCGGCCGTTCTTTCACTGACTTTAGTTTCCAGCTCGCGGTTCACTTTTTCCTGCAGGGAATGTTTCTCCTTCAGCTGTATATTGAGCTCGTCCTGTAGTCTTTTGTTTTCTTCCAGCTCCGCGATGACGATCAGTTTAGCCTGGTCCTTTTCTTTCTGAATGATCTTGATCTTATCCGACAGCGAGATGGAAAGGATGATGGTTTCTGTTACCAGACTGTAGTTAAAAATATACACCGTGAAGATACTGCCCTGAATATATCCCTGCGATCGCATCTGAATAAGCACGATGCTGAACAGAATAAGAAAGTTGGCGGCAATAAAGAATCGGACCGGTTTGTATCCCTTCGAATAAACGATGATGGCTGAGATGAAAATAAGCAGGAAGGAAATGACGGTCAGCAATCGTAACGTTCCCTCCAGGGAGTAATAAAAATTTATAATGAAGACAATGATATATATGAAAAAGCTTCCCCATGCCGCCAGGAATAATTTTACATTCCGTTTTCTAAGCTCGAGGAATTCGGTGCTGTACAGGATAAAGGAAAATAGCAGCAACAGAGGCGCCACATGATAAGCCAGCATGGGATTCCAGGAAGGATGTTCGGGCCAGAGGTACTGATAGCCAAGCTTATCTTCGTTCAGGGAAACCAGTATTCCGGCAAGCACATAAAAAATGTAGAGGAGGTACACTCGGGAGCGTATGGTGAAGAAAAGGATCAGGTTATAAATGGCCATGATCAACAGGATCCCATAATAAATGCCAAGCAGCCAGTATTCGCTCACCGTATAATTGGTAAAGCTGTGCTGGTTCTTTGCCAGAAAGTTAAAGTCTGAATATAAAACCGAATATACTCTGATATAAAATGTTCTTGCGCTATGATCTTCGGGCAGAGGGAAATCCAGAAGCAGATTTTTATGGTGGTAATCTCTGTGGCTATACGTGGTGAGCTCCCCTGTATGCTGCTGATAGATTTTTCCATCCACTTCATAATAAATAGAAAGCTCATTGGTATAAAGAAAATAACTCTCCAGCAGGTATCTTACGGATGGAGCCGATTCATTTCTGGCGGTAATCTTAATCCAATAGGCTGATTTGGTATTTTTGTTGAAGCTGTATTCTGCCTCTGAAAAGAGTACCGCTTTTTCGGGGTTCAGAATATCACGTATGGTTAAAGACCTGGAGCTGTCTTCAAAAATTTCAAGATAACGTTTGTTGATCGGGTTGTAGGAAGGATCGTTTTCTTTCAATACCAGGGTGTCGCTTGCATAAAGCGGACCGATAAACATAAGACACAAAAAAAATAGCAGCAGTCTTCTCATAAATCCCATCCGGGTATGTCCTGAAGTTTTCAATACGGATTCAGTGCGAAAAGGATTGAAATTTCTTAAACTTTGATTCCACAGAAACCGGTTCTGCTGTGAAGGATTAACTTTTTTTAAATAAAACTTACAATCAGCAGGTGCTGATAAAAAAACAACAAAGAGTCCGCTTTTACACAGACTCTTTGTTGGGTTACTAAACTCTACAACTTCACAAGGGATTGATTGCTAACATAATTCTCTTTTTTTACTCTCAGGATGTAAACTCCCGAAGGATAGGAAGAGGTGTTTATTTCTGTTTCAGGAGAAGAAGTTTTTTCCGAAAATATTACCTGGCCCAGGGAATTGATAAGTTCCACTTCGCATAAGCCTGAAGCGCCTGGCATTTGTGTTGTTTCCACCACCACTCTGCCGGAGAAAGGGTTGGGGTATACTTTCAGCATATCTTTGCCGACAGGCATCAGGGCAGTGGTTGCCGCTGAAGAACTTACCTGCAAATTGGCTGTACCGGTAACGCTGCGGACAATGGTGATCCAGACTTCAGAAGCAGAGGAATTATAGGAGGCAAAATAATCCACCCCATCGGTCAGCAAAGTGCTGTTATATTTTACGCTCGTGGGAAGACTGCCTGAACTCTTAATTCTGAAAGTCGGATTCTGAAGAGTCGCTCCTGTAACCGTCATGGTAATATCCGTATTGCCGCTTGCATCGGCGTTCACCCACCAGGTGCGGTAGTTATGGTCATAGCCTGCCGGTGAAAGTGTTTGTGTGGCGGGGTTCACTGTTCCTACCGGTCCGGTAGTGACAATACTTCCCGTGTTGGCAGTAAGGCTTACGCTTCCATTCTGGATGGCTCTGTTCTCATCTCTTACTCTTTTTACCCCTGCTTCCGACATGGCATCAAGTACCACGGAAACAGAATATTGTCCCCAGCCGTTTTTATTTCCTACGCTCGCTCCGTTGTAG
>JBJMLY010000022.1:0-3722 GCA_045805025.1 Cytophagaceae bacterium
AAACTTGCTCTTCCTAAAATAGAAGAAGGAGAAGAAGCCAACATGACGTTGTTTGATCCTAATAAAGAATGGGTGGTTAGCAAGGAGAACATCAGATCCAAATCCAAAAATTCTCCTTTCATTGATAAAACACTAAAGGGAAAAGTGGTCGCTGTATTTAATAAGAATAAATATTTGCTCAATGTCTGAGAAAAAAGATATTTCTGTCGTCATACCTCTGCTCAACGAAGAGGAATCTCTTCCTGAATTGTGTGAGTGGATTGCACGCGTGATGAAGGAAAACAATTATTCCTACGAAGTAATCCTGATCGACGATGGCAGTGATGATAATTCCTGGGAAGTAATTACGGGTCTGAGCAAAAATAATAGCCATATCAAAGGTCTTCGCTTTAACCGTAACTACGGCAAATCCGCTGCGCTGCATACCGGATTTCAGGCTGCTTCCGGCGAAGTGATTATTACCATGGATGCCGACCTTCAGGATTCTCCCGATGAAATTCCGGATCTTTATAAGATGATCAAACTAGAGAAGTACGATCTGGTATCGGGCTGGAAGAAGAAAAGATACGATCCGATCACCAAGACGGTACCGACTAAATTATTTAATGCTGCCACACGCTATATCTCAAAAGTCAAGCTTCACGATTTTAATTGCGGATTGAAAGCCTATAATTACCGTGTAGTAAAATCGGTAGAGATCTATGGGGAGATGCACCGCTATATCCCGGTCATTGCTAAGTGGAATGGATTTAAAAAGATCGGAGAGAAGGTGGTTCAGCACAGAGCAAGAAAATATGGTGTAACTAAGTTCGGACTGGAGCGTTTTATCTATGGCTTTCTGGACCTGATGTCGATTACCTTTGTTTCCAAATTCAAAAAAAGGCCCATGCACTTTTTCGGTACCTTAGGCATGTTCTCTTTTCTTGCCGGATTTATTCTGGCTTTGTATGTGATCGGCACCAAACTCTATGCGATCTGGTCTCATATTCCAGTGCACAGAGATATTACCGATAAGCCTTCCTTCTACCTTGCCCTGGTAGCGATCATTGTGGGAGTACAGCTTTTTCTTACAGGCTTCCTGGCCGAAATGATGGTCATGAACTCGACCAAAAAGAACGATTATATTGTCCAGGAAAAGATCGGATAGATCATGAGAAAGTATTCCGTCATTATTCCTGTTTATAATCGTCCGGAAGAAATCAAAGAACTTCTCGAATCACTTATTCTTCAGACCTATAAAAACTTTGAAGTGCTCGTCATTGAAGACGGATCAAAGCTAAAATGCGAAGAGATCGTCGCTGGCTTCAAGGGAAAGCTTGATGTGCATTATTTTTACAAAGAAAATTCCGGGCAGGGCTTTTCAAGGAATTTTGGCTTTGAAAAAGCCAAAGGAGATTATTTTGTGATCTTCGATTCCGACTGCCTGATTCCGGCGCACTATTTCCAGGCCGTTGAAGCCAGGCTCAATTCCGATTACCTGGATGCCTATGGAGGCCCCGACGCATCCCATCCATCTTTCACGACTGTTCAGAAAGCCATCAGTTATTCCATGACTTCCTTTTATGCTACAGGCGGAATCCGGGGGAATAAGAAAAGGGTTGGTGTTTTCCATCCCAGGAGCTTTAACATGGGTATTTCAAGAGCGGTATATGAGAAAGTGGGAGGGTTCATTATTACGAGAATGGGTGAGGACATCGAATACAGCATTCGGGTTATTGCGAACGGATTTAAATCCGGACTCATCTCTGATGCCTTTGTATGCCATAAGCGCCGTACGGATTTTGTACAGTTTTTTAAGCAGCTTCATTTTTTTGGAAGAGCTCGGATTAATATTTACCGCTTCTTTCCGAAAGAGCTGAAGCTTGTTCATTTTTTTCCTGCCTTATTTACCTTGTTTTTTGCTTTTTCTCTTTTGTCATTATTATTCGACAATGTGATCACCGATCTGTGCTGGACCTTCCTTTCGGTTTATACATTACTTGTTTTTGTTGATTCGCTGATCAGGAACAGAAACCTTTTCGTCGCCTTATTCAGTGTTACCGCCGTATTCACACAGCTCACCGGTTACGGAGTGGGCTTTATGAAAGAAGGATTCAGAGAAATTTTTTCCGCTAAGAAATAAACAGACCATGAACAAGATAAAGTATATTCTTTTCGCCTTCCTATTTTTCCAGACAACCGTCATGTATTCTCAGCTCAAAGTGGCAGGCGTATGGCAGGGAATCATCACACAGCCTGGCGGACCTCTGGGCTTTGCTAATTATCCCTTCTGGATGACTTTTAATGAGACCTCCTCAGAGTTTACCGGACATACACGCTGTGAAGTTCCAGGTACAGAAAATTATTATAATGTGATTGAGATGAAAGGGAAAGTATATCCCGATCATATCTTTTTTGAGGAAATAAAAATTACCGAAAGCAAAATGCCTCCGAGTCTTGGAGGCTGGTGCATAAAAAGCGGTACACTCTATTATACCCAGGAGAAAAACATGCTGAAAGGCAAATGGGCAGGCGGAGCCAATGGAGCCATATGTATGCCCGGAGAAATTATCGTCTACAAAAGCGATGGCAACGTTCCTCAGGGAGAAGTAGTGCCTGTAACGCCTACACCCTCATCCGATTTTGAGTCCTCGCTAAAGAGTACCGGCAACGGGGTGGGAAAGACTTTTGTGATGGACAGTATCTATTTTATGCAGGGTAAAAGTGCTCTGACTCCTCAATCCCAAAAGTCGCTGGATAAGATTGCAAAAATACTGAAGGATAATCCTTCGGTACGAATGAGGGTTTCCGGACATACCGACAACAATGGCAATGATGTCGCCAACCTGCAGCTTTCCAAAGACCGGGCAAAAGCCGTCGTGGATTACCTGGTGAAAAAAGGAATCACTAAAAGCAGGCTTTTTTCTGAAGGCTATGGCAAGTCTATACCAAGATATCCGAATGACACGGAAGAAAACAGGAAGAAGAACAGGAGAGTGGAGTTTGAGATAGTTAAGTAGTTTCAGCCCGCAGACCACGGTTGATTCGTTTTATTTTGTGATTTGTTGTTTATGGTTTACCCTAGGGTTTCCATCGATAGTGGCCTGTGATGGTTGCCTCAAACAGAAAGTCTTCCAGTTCGGTGCCACGTCCGATATTGTGAACGATCATAAAACGCTTGTTATCGGCCGATCGGCGGTTTACCACCATTCCTACATGTCCGTAAGCCACATCGAAAAATACGATATCTCCAGGTTTATAGTCTTCGGCTTTACGGGTGATTGCTAATTTAGCTCCCTGCCTGGTGAAAAAGGTTTCCATATTCTGAGTCCGGCGATGATCGATGCTGGCATCCAGCTTGTCGGTTTTCCTGCGTTTGTCGTATTCCGCTTTTGCCTTCTTCATGTCCTCATGAATCAGGACCTGCAGATCGGATCCCACTTTCCGGTAAGCCCGGATGATTACGTCGGTGCATACACCAATGCTGTCTGGCACGTCGCCGCCTGGGTATTTTATTTTCCGGTATTGTCCGTCATACCTTTCTTTGTGGGTGGTGCGCTCAATAGCTGCCTCCGAAAGGCGTATAAAATAATCATCCTGAAATGTAAAGCAAAGAATGAAAGGAAGCAGAAACCAGATAAGTTTTTTCATAACAAGCGGAAGCTTTACTAACAACTATCAACCCGCAACCAACAACTAAATTATTTGCTGCAAAGATAAATGATCTCATCCCCAGGCAGGGC
>JBJMLY010000023.1:0-20067 GCA_045805025.1 Cytophagaceae bacterium
CCTCCTTGGTCTTAAGCTTCGATTCGTCATAATATTTTACCTTGGCTTTGTCATCTTTATATACCGATGATCGTTCATCTCCGGTATTTGGTATAATCACCTTACCTTCAGGTGTAAGGCAAGCCGTGGTAGAAAGATCCGTGCTGTCGCAGGGTTGTAAATCTGCGTTCAGCTCAGTATTGTAATTCACGCTTTTTTGTTCATCTACAGCATTTGCGTTATCCTGTGCAAATGCATTAAAGAACGTCATTGTTGTCAGTAAAATTCCCCCACAAATCTTCATCCCGTTTTTCATAACATCATTTTATTTATTCCTTTATAGATAAGCCTTAGGGTGGAGGAAATGTTCCTTCCTCGGAATTAACGGATTATTTACTTTAAAATGAGATGGTTATGAAATAAATTTAAGTAATACAATCTCTCATGATAAGAGATTTTCCGAACACCACGAAAGATTTATACGGAAAAAACTAGTCTGAGAGTTGATTGGACAGGGCTATGAAACCAGGCAATACTGATCAATTATAACTTGTAGCTGACTCCTATTGAAAGGCCGGCGGTCGCGTTATGAGTCGCCTTACGGTCCGCTGACCAGAAGCGGTGAGTGGAACCCTGGTAGTCGTAGGTCTTATTTTTCTTTTCAACATCCTGGAAGCCATAATCGAAACGGGCTTGCGTCGATAAGACAAAATGGGAAGACAGATTGAGGCCCAATCCAAATGCCAGAACTCCATCAATGGTCACTTTCTTATAAAGGTCTTGAGGATCTACATCCAGCCCGGTATATTCCTGATCTTCTTTATTAAGCTCCTGGGCCACACCCTTGATCATATTCAGCTGAGGACCGGCCAGTACATTAAAGAAAAGTCTTTTGGCATTGTCGGTAGATATTTTTGCCATCACCGGCACTTTAATACAGTTCAGCTCAGACCTTGCCTGATAAGTACCGTTTACCGTATCGCCGGCCAGGTTAGCCTGCAAAGCGACCAGGCTGCTATAGACGTTCGGATCTGTTGAGCTTCCCATCACACCGGAATAGGTTTGACCCTGACGGGAGAATAACACGTTTGTCTCCAAACCAAAATGAGAAGTAAAATTATAGCCGACGGCAATACCGCCTGAGTAATAATTAACCGGATATTTAAAATCCAGCTCACTACCTGCATCCAGGTCATTCTTGTTTATTAACATGCTCTTTTCAGGGATAAAACGTATCCCGAATTCAAATCCTTTTTGAGCAAACAGCGGTGTGCTGAAAAGTAAGAGAGTAAAAATTACAGATAATTTCATGAGTTTGTTTTTGTGTGCGTATTAATAACATCAGGTATTTCCTGTTTGTTATTAAAGTCAAAACAAAAAGCCGAACTGAATATTCAGGTATTGGTTTTGAGCACCTAATCCATAGGTTCCAGTAAGCACCATGCGGTTGTAGATCTGCAGATAGATTCCGGGACCATACGCTACATGCCAGATATGCGAATCCTCATTATCCTGCCACACCCTTCCGTAATCGTAAAAGAGGATCAGGCCTACTTTACCAGGGAACAGGTATAAGTTAACATTGAACAGTTTTATTCTTGCTTCGGTATTGTGGAAAAAAGTCGTTCTGCCATAATACCTGGTTCTTCTGTATCCTCTGAGATTCGTAGTGCCTCCCAATGTATTGGCCTGAAAAAACTGAAAACCTCCGAAGTTGGTACCTCCTCCTACCCTGGTCGCAAAAGTCAGCCCGGGAATTCTTTTGGGTGTATAGAACACCGAAAAATCAGAATAGGTATTTATAAATCCATGCTTGTCTGTGAGCGAATGATAATAGGTAGCCTGCGCGTTCCACCGTACTCCATTCCTGGGAAAAATAATATTATCAATAGTAGCAATACGCGTGAATATTTTTCCTCCGATATATTGATTCCGGCCGAAGGCAGAAGAATCTACACCGGCTTCCGGAGTTGAAATAAATCTTTCCGGAGTTTTATCGATCGATACAAATTGATATTGCGGGCCAAAACCAAGAATGGTATTACGGGTAATATTTCTGTATAATAATGTATTCACAAGGAACTCTCCGGCCTTTACTCTGTAATAGGAAATGGCTGTATCTTTCTGTACCGTCTCATTACCGAGTCCGAAATAATTAAGCACATATTTGGAACCGAAAGTGGTAAGGTTCAGCACCGCATTCCATTCGCCGAATACCTTCTTATAATCTCCGAAGTATCTTAAATACACGGCACTGGTACCCGTGGCGTAACTAAGATTCAATGTATGATAAGATCCATATGGATATTTCCTGAACCCGAATGTTTTACGCATCATACCCAGGCCTATGAAAAGCTTATCATCCATATTGAACTGATAAGAAGGCACTATAGACGTAAAGTTGTAATGGTAGTCAGACCGGTCATAACCTCTGTTGCTTTCCACTTCTTTGGGCGAACGCATCAATATGATCTGAGTGTTTCCCATTAACTCGTTGCCCAGATTTCCTGCATTATAGGTGTATTGGTTAAAAAGACCTGATGACTTGGCGCTGTCGCCTGATTTCACATATCCTTTTTCCTTTACAACCCTTACCAACGGACGTTTTTCGTTTTTTTCAGGAATAATGAATTCGTCGTTTCCATCAATACCATAGACCCTGATCTCTCTGGTGTCGCGTTTGTCAAATACTCTATGATATAAAGTATCATCTGCATTGCCTTTTCTTGTGACAGTCACTTCTGTCAGCCTCTTATTGATACGGCTTATCTTATAGACTTCATCTTTTTCCGTCCCGGTTACGTCAACATCTTTCGACAGCATCTTATAATACTTTGCTGCCGCCTTAGGCAGATCATCTCTTCTTGACTTCAGCTTTTCAGTGATTTCTTTTCCATGAATCGCATATATTTCAGGAGGCATCTGGTGCACAGCATTATCTATAATATCGTCTGTCAGCGCTGACTGAAGACTGGAGGCGATCTGCTGAAATTCCTCTCTGGTAACTTCAGCAAGCAATGCCCTGTCTATGTAACTGGCGCTTAAGTTCAGTCCGGTAATATCCCTATAGTGATGCCCGAAATTCTGGTTAACCCGCATAGCCCACTTCCGGCTTGCTATGAATGGCAATATACCGTCCGACTTATAAAAAACATGATCGCGATCTCTGGGGATAGGTTTTATAAATCTGACACTATCCTTCTCAAAAGTGGCCCATCTCCATTGATCCTCATGTCTGCCCCAATCGCCGATAAGCATGTCAAACAAACGCGTTCTGGCATAGAGATTATCATCAATCGTATTTTGAGGATTTTTATATTTAAGCTCAAACATCTTATCTGTGCTGATCACATTCTTGGAATTACCAGATCCTGTAAAGGCAGACATATCGTCGTGAGGCCTTTCTTCAATGTAAGCTACCATGTCAGCAAAAGTAGGCGCGAACTTTTTAAAGGATGAATCATAAGGAATAAAAACCAGACGCGGACTCGTATAAAAGACACCTGCTGCTTTTGCCAGCGGCGGAATTACCAGAGGACCATAAGGGTTTTCAGAAGATTCCTGATCCTGCATGATGTCGCCTATCATGGTCTTTCTCAGATCTTCGGGCAACGCTCTGGTAGGCGTTTTATCCACCGAACGGATCACATATTGCTGACCGGCGCCGTTTTCCAGCCTCAGATTGGTGGTCTGTCTGCTGCCGCCTTCTTTCAAAGGGGTCAGCCCTCCGAAAATGGTATCGATATGAAGAATTTTAATCTTTACAGGGGTACTCCATTCTTTGCGGTAGTGAGACCCGAGAAGAATTTTTTTCAGGGGATTCACGACATGGTATCGTTTCGTTACAGGTCTGATGACGTATTCAGAGGATGAATCCTGAGCAAGCAGCCTTGCAGTTGAAATAATCATCAATGTAAATAAAAATATAAATCTTTTAAGTATGCAGCTCAATGTAAAAATGCAGATTTACCTTAAAACCATGCTTTCTATAAAATGTTATTATGTTTCAATCACAGAATTAAATAACATTTCACAGCTGCTTTGCATTTCAAAAGAAGGATCAAAAAAACAGCAGGAAGAGCCATGCTTTGCCAGGTGTATCCATATTTCGGAATTACTGATGCCCTTTCCCTCACTCTCCCTGCCAATAGGTTAAAACATTTTGATCAAACGCATGGTTAAACATGTATCCAATCTATTTTTTTGGTAATGCGCGTATCTTATTTCAAACTGCTTTATAAAAATCTTTCTTATACTGTGGCAGTATTCTTACTGGCTTGCTCCCCCACTAAAAAATTAAAGGAAGGCCAATATCTCCTTTATCGTCAGACTGTAAAAGGAACAGACAAGCTTTCATCATCCGGATTCACGCCACTGTTTCAAAAAAAGGCAAACAAAAATTTCTTCGGTCTCATGCCTGCCTTGTCACTGTATAATACGGGGGAACGGTTTTTCGACAGCAGCAAAGTCAGAGACAAGATCAATAAAACCAAAGACAAATTCGATGGCAAAATCGCCGGCGCAGAGAACAAACAGTCAAAAAAAGAAAGACTTCAGCGTAAAGAAGAACGGAAGCTCGGCAAGCTTACAAAGAATCTGACCCAGGGCAATATGCTTATGCGGATGGGAGAGCCGCCTTCTATTTATGATTCGGCGCTGACACATAAAACAGCACGGGTGATGAAATACCACCTGTTATCTCAGGGATTTTTTGAGGGGGTGGCAGAGCCTTCGGTTGACACGTCCGGAAAAAAAATCAGTGTTATTTATCACATCACAGAAGGAAAAGAATTTATTCTCAATGAGCTTTACTATAAAATTCCTGACAAAAAAGTCGACTCTTTGTTCAGAGCAAATTTATCGGACTCAAAAATAAAAGCGGGAGAACGATACAACGAATCGAATCTGACTGCTGAAAAAGAACGGATCTTCCGGCTTATGAAAGATAACGGTTACTACGATTTTTCATCCGCCTATATTTATTTCAATGTAGATACTTCCGAAGCCACCAATCTTAAACTGCAGACGGTGATCCTTAACCCTGAAGGGAAGACAGCTCATTCCATTTACGTGATCGATTCTGCATTCTACATCACCAATCAGAATATGATTGACAGCACGGTCCCGCAGAATACATCTTTTTACAATGGCGTATATTATACAGGACCGGAGGATATTATATTTTCAAAAAAAATCACCGACAGGAAGATGAGAATCCATCAGGGAGATATTTTCCGTTTATCCGCTTCAGAGCAAACGCAGAAAAATCTTTCAGGGCTTGATATGTATCGTACCGTCGGTATAAGATACAGCAGCGACACAATCCTGCACAAGCTGACAGCAAGGGTTGAAACCAACACGATGCGCAGACATCAGTTAAGCAACGAAACCGGATTTAACCTGAGTCAGGGATCCGTACCAGGCCCGTATGGAAGTATCAGCTATCGCAAGCGCAATGCATTCGGAGGATTTGAATTGCTGGAAATTAATCTGAAAGCCGCCATCACTGGGCAAGCAGCCATACTTGATCCGACCAGCGTGTTGCGTTCTGAAGAATATTCGGCCTTTGCATCCATCCAGCTTCCCCAATTTTACTTTCCCGGGTTCAGAAATCTTAAATGGGAGAACTATAACCCTAAAACAAAGCTGCTGACCGGTTACACCATCACACGCAGGCCCGAATATGAGCGGGGTACGGCAAAACTCGGTCTGCTTTACAACCTCAGTCCGGACCGTTACAGACAGATTATTTTTTCACCGGTAGATGTAAATATAATTAACACAGCGCAGATCAGCGATACCTTCAATTTATACCTGAAATACCTGCAGGAGCATGGCAACAATCTGATCTATGGCTTTATGAGTTCATTCGTATCGGACATCAACGCCTCTTATATTTTCAGCAACAATGATCCCGCCTCGAACAAAAAATCCCGCTACGTAAAATACTATGCGGAATCAGGCGGAACGATCTTCAACCTGATAAAATCGGAAACGTTCATGGGGCTTCAGACTTTCAAATATCTGAAATTCAATACGGACATGCGGTACTATTTCCCCGTAGGAAAGAAAAATACTTTTGCCATGAAATTTAACATTGGGATGGCGACTCCCTATGGCAGCAACCACGGCTTGCCGTACGAAAAATATTTCTTCGCAGGAGGTCCGAACAGCATCCGTGCCTGGAAGCTGCGCCGTCTTGGGCCTGGTTCCTATGCTCCTATTGACAGCACTACCGGTGAAGTAAGCTACCGCATCGAGCAACAGGGAGAACTACTGCTGGAGACAAGCTATGAATACAGGTTCAAAATCATCAGTGTTTTTGAAGGCGCTTTTTTTGTTGACGCGGGAAATGTCTGGATGCTCACGAAAGACCCTGCAAGGCCTGGAGCTCAGTTTAAACCAGGATCTTTTTTAAATCAGATTGCAGTGGGTACCGGAGCTGGCCTTAGGCTAAATCTCACTTTCCTGATCATACGCCTTGATCTTGGCGTCAAAGCCTACGACCCTGCTGTTAAAAAATTCGTACTTGCTTCCTCAGGCCTGAAACAAAGCGTGCTCAATATCGGAATCGGATATCCGTTCTGAAAAATTTTATTTCTTTGCCTGAAGATTCTTCTTTTTATCTTCTCTCCTGAACATGTAACGGAATCTGTTGAATTCACGGCGATAGGTAATCGCCGAACCCATCTGTGTATTCAGGTTATTGGTATAAATGCTCTGCTGGCTGGTGCGGAAAAACTTCAGATTGATGCTTCCATTCTGGTTCACCTTATAATACACGCTATAATCACCGGCAAACTGGCTGCCTGCATTTGAATTGCTGTTTACATTGACATTTCCACCTGCACTCACAGAGATCCTGCTGTTCAGCTGCTTGGTAGCGGAAATCCGGGCATTCTGTGCAAACTGTCCATTGCTCTGATCCAGAGCCTGAAGATTAACATTCAGCTCTACTCCCTTCAGATAATCCTGGCTGAGCCTGTTCAATTGAGTATTCAGGACTTTACTCACACTCTGGTTCACCTGCTCAAGCGCTACATTTCCTCCGGCTCCTCCAGCTGAATTATTTTCGTCCATAAATTTATTCAGAACAATCAGACTGAACACCTGCTTGTTCAGCTCGGAAGGATCGTTCTTGATCTGACTGATTTTCTGAACAACCAGGTTTGCACTCATTGGATCATCGCCTTCGGGCACTTTGATATCGAACGTAATAACGGGAGTTGTAAGACTCCCCTTCATGCTCAGATAAACATCTACCGGCAAAAGCTTCTTCGAAGCATTGATTTGGTCTTTGTTCATGAAATCAGCCTGGTCTGCTACCAGATCATACCTGGATGCTTTGGTTTCATAAATAGCGGTGATATCCAACAGCGCATCTTCCGGATTCCCGGACCAGCTAATCGTACTCCCCTTCTGAATTTTAAAATTTTTCTTCACGAGCCCTGCAAAACTGAACCCATAACTTCCCTTCTCGATCGTATAGGTTCCGTAAAGATTCAGCGCATTCTGAGAATCAAAATCAAAGGTAAAAGCCCCGCTTCCCAGCGCCGTAATTTTATCGCCGTTCAGAGGGTCCACGACGATGTTAAGTTCGGCATCCCGGGTAAGCCTGAGGCGTCCGCTAACATCAAATTTTGAAAGATCAATTTTAGGTGATTTTACATTTCTTTTTGAACCAGAGCTATCGGCCGCCGGCCCGTTTTCAGGTTCGATCTTATCGAAGTGTACATAGGCCGGTAAAGCCGCTCCTGCCTGAGCGGAAGCCAGAGGAACAAAAAGCTTTGTCCCTTTCATGGTCACAACATTCACCATGATTTTCAGGTCTTCCAGGGGACCGCTCAGGACAACATTCATTTTAGCGAACAATGTTCCATAAACAGCCGCTTCTGCCGTATAACCGCTGTTGATCAGCTCAAAATTATCTGTATCGAAAGACAGCGCGAACTTCAGGTGCTGAAATTTTTCATGATGAATGGATCCTTTAGCGACCGCTTTATTATTTAAAGAATCGTACAACGTAAAATTATCCAGCTGAATGGAAGATTCATTAAATACGATCTGCTGATCGTTAAATCTATAGACCGTATGAGTCGCCGTAAGTCCGATCTCATTATGACCGGCAAAGGTCATATTTCCCATCACCACAGGCGCATTAGACTGACCGTACAGATGAAAATTACCGGTAACCTTTCCGTCCATTTTATAAGCAAATGCTTTCGCCAACGGCTCAAAAGGATGCAAAGCAAGATTAAAAACAGCTATCTGAAAATCCATTGCCGACTTCTTCATGTCATACCAGCCTTTTGCAGAAGCCCGGTTACTTCCGTTCAGATTTAAATTAAGGACCAGCCTGTCATTTTGTTGCGCTTTATCCGCTGAAAGAAGCAGATTTCCGATAGAGGCATTGTTCATGGACAGAGAATCGAGGTTTACATTTGCCGATATTCCCTGAGAACCCATCGGGTCCGTTACATGGACTTTACCGTTGAGCCTTCCATCAAGCTTATACCCGCTCATGCCTACCATCTCTGCCAGCCCGGCCAGATCCACCTGACTGAACAATGCTTCCGCTGTTCCATTGGTGGCTTTAATATTACTGCTCATACGAATCATCTGATTTCCCTGCTTAAGCTCAAGGTCTCTGATATAAATATAATCCGGGGCGTAGACCAAATAGTTATTTTTATTCAGGCTCCATTCCTGTCCCCTGATGAAAATAGCTGCCGAAGGCATGGTCAGATAAAACGAATCTCTTCTCATCGTTAAAACGCCGTCAAGGTCTAACCGCGTAGGAGCCTTCTGATCATATAGTTTTATATTGAACCTGGCATCTCCCCCTGCAAGAGTTCCTGAAACCAATGCGTGATCAATACTCACGCTTGTTCCGGAAGTATACGAAAGCATGCCTGTGGAAAAACCCAGCTGATCATGATTTCCTTCGGCATTTAAAAACACTCCTTTCAACTGGTTGCTTCCATAGGCAAAACTTCCGACTGAAGACTTCACCCTGAGCTCTTCTCCTTTTTTAGTATATGATGCGGAAAGATTAACACTGTCCAGCAACATTATCCCAGGCACAAACATCTGCATCAGGGCGCTGATATTTCCAGTCTTGAATTCGAGGCTGATATTTTCAGTCTGCTTTAGCCCGTGGTCTGCTTTAGTACCCGTCTCATAATAATCGCTGATCACAGAGCCTGCCAATGCTGGTAGCTCTGCCATACTGAAATGTCCGGTCAGTGTAGCATTCATCGGCTCGGAAACAAGACTGATGGTGTGAATTCCGTTTTTCAGTTTTGCTTCTGCTCTCATAGAATCCAGTGAATAGCTTCTCTGGAAGTTGGCAATCTTTATATCCGATAATTTTACATAACCTGTTATGCTATCGACATTATTTCCCGCTCCTGCAGCATCGATCCGTGTGGATGCTGTAAATGGCGATGGCATAAAATGCATAGCGTACAGGTTAACTTTTCCGATCTCTCCCTTGACGGCATATTGATAGGATTTGAGATCCACCATCAGATTTAAGTTTACCTGCAGACTGCTGTCTTTGCTTACCAGATCCGCCATCAGTTTCTGATCCTTCATACTTCCGTCCAGTGTCACATTACGATATGTATAACGGTTATACTCTGCTGAAGAAACGAAAGCGTTAAAGTTTTTTATATCCATGCCATTGCCAAGAACCTCCGCCTGCATGGAGATCCTGCCCAGTGCGGTATCTTTAAGTAATTTTCCAAGATGAAGTGCCTGAGTACTTAATTTTCCCTGATAGGTATGTAGGTTGAAAGAAGTGTCCATATTCATGTTGCCCTTCAGCCTCAGAGCGCCCAGACCAGTCTGGGCGGAAATGTCAGCGGCGGGACTGATCGCATATCCTTTCACAGAGCCTTTCACATGGATATAGCCCAGCGATTTGAGATCCAGAGGAAGACTTTTTTCTGGAATGAATTCTGCGATCAGGACAGGATCCGCATTCACCCGGAGGTCACTAAGATCGAAATAGCTTGTTCTTAAATCTGGTAAACCTTTCACCGCTATGTTTCCTGTTATATTGTTTTTTTCATCCAGCGCCACGTCCATTCTATTGAATGTAAGATCACTGAGTATGCCTTTTAAATCGCCTGAGATAGTAATCTTCTTTCCATTCAGTGCCGTTATCGTATCAAGACCAGGCATGAAATAAATGGCATCACTGACTGCAATCTGTTCGTTCTTTAAATTCCCCTGTATGCCTATTTTTCCCGGATCAATATTTTTTCCCAACGGAAGGCCGAGCGTGAGCGTATGCTTCAGATGGCTATCAGGTGTCTCAAATTTTCTGACGGAAATTCCTATCTCAGTGGATTTCATAGCAAGACTGCCCGAAAGTTCATTCAATACAAAACCAGTCTTTTCCTGCAATGCCAGATTTTTGATATCCAGTTTTATATCGGAACCATTCACCTCAATATCTCTGACTGCTCCGTTGATCGCTACCAAGCCTAAGTGATTAAAGTCAATTCCTTCGGGAAGTGACTTCTGGGTATAATCGTTATAGTTAAATGAGGAAGCTTTCATCTTCAGGGCATTGACGGTGAAGACAAAAGCTGTTCCGGAAGAAGCGGTATCCGTGACGGAAGCATTTGTTTCAGGCTTGCTAAAATTCAAAGCCAGAGCAAGACCGTCAACATACGCATTGTCAACGACCAGATGGTGATCGTCCAGCCCCAGACTTTTAAAGCTGACGGCTATTGCGTTTAAATCCGAAATTACCGACGTCCCTCCGGGTATATCTATATAACGAAGCCTGACTTTTTCCAGATCCAGCCTGTCCAGCTCAAATTTCCAGGAAGAAGGCTGACTCTGAGTGGTGTCTGCAAATGCTTTCGCGATAAAAGCATAGTTGAAATCCTGCTCGCCCGATTGACGGCAAATATTGGCATACGCCTTTTCAAGCTCCACATTCCGTATATCGATGGTATGATTGATCAGTTTTAAAGGATCCAGATCTGCTTCAACATATCCGGCATATAATAGTGTGTCCTTTTGCTGATCTTCAATATATAATTGGTAAAGCTTAAGGCTTCCGGTAAATCCTATAGTGATACGATCCAGGCTGACTTTCGTACCGATTTTCTCTGAAAGTCCCTGAGTAACTTTTCCAGACGCGTAACGCTGTACCCCCGGTATTTCCAGAAGAAGCATCAGCAGTACCGGTATTATGATCACTATAGCAAGCAGCCATGCAATGGATTTTAATGTAATTCTTAAAATTTTGTAATTTCTCTTCATACGCGGATTCTTCCCTCTCAATCATAATAAGGTCCCTCAAAAGATAAATGTTATGAAATTTCCGGAATTTTGAAGGATTTTCTGTCCTGATACAGGACCATTGCCCTTATATCTAATAAACTTGAAAGTTATTTTTAAAATTATTTGGAATGATTCTAAACAAGTACTTACTTCGTGCCACTATTTAGAATGAGTCTAATTAAAATTAATATCAATCATCTACTAATATGATCAAATTTTACTATTTAAGCGGTTTTTTAATTCTATTCGCCATTTTCTCAGCACAGGCACAGGTAATCACCAGAGAGGATTCACTGAATGCCGGACTTACACCTCCCGTTGCCGGCCAAAACACGGTCATCTCAGGATATGGCCAGGGACAATATTCCAGAAACTTTAAGACGAATACTGCCGAAGCAAATCTTCCCAGAATTGTGACCTTCTTCGGACATCGCTTTAACAGAAACATCAGCTTCTTTTCTGAACTGGAAATAGAAGATGTAAAAGTAGAGGGCGGCTCGCCAGGCGGAGAAGTAGCCATGGAACAGGCTTTTCTGAAATTCAATCTGAACAGAGACATGTATGTGGTAACAGGTTTGTTCCTGCCCAGAATCGGAATCATCAATGAAAACCATTTGCCTACCACCTTCAACGGGAACGAAAGAACCCAGGTAGAAACAATCCTCATTCCTTCTACCTGGAGAGAGCTTGGCGTCGGATTATATGGAACTTCAAGACGTATGGCTGGACTGAATTATAACATTGCACTCGTCAACGGGCTGAATTCACAGGGCTTCGGATCGGAGAAAATGGGAATCCGCGAAGGAAGATGGGAAGGAAGAAATGCCGTTGCCAATAACCTGGCCGTGACCGGAGCTTTGCTTTACTTTGTCGGCAACTTCAGAATTCAGACTTCCGCCTATTATGGAGGAAGCCTTGCAGTCAAAACTCCCCTTACAGACAGCTTGAGCCTTAAAGGCGGATCTTTTGGCACGCCTGTTCTTCTGAACGAAGCGAACATACAATACCGAAGCAACGGTCTTACCGTTAAAGCGCTCGCAGCCCATATTAATATCAACGACGCGAGCAAAATCATTGGCGCTTACTCTGACTCAGCCAGCCTTGAAGAACACAACATTGGTAAATCAATGGTCGGTGCCTACATAGAAGTCGGATATAATATTTTCAATCTGGGTAGCTGGAAAGAAAAATTAGCCAACAAACATTTGATACTTTTCTCCAGATACGAAACACTCGATCTTACCTATAAAGCTGCGGTGAACGGATTCCGTGATCCATCACTGAACCAGCAGCACTGGGTAAGCGGAATTACCTATATGCCGACACGCGGCGTGGTTCTGAAGGCTGACTACAGATATTCTGTCAATAAAGTAGCGAATTCAGGAACGGGAATATTAAATTTAGGGTTTGGCTATAGCTTCTAAATTTTCAAGAAAAGCATTGTGAATCTATAATTTCCAGGATATCTGATTAAACATGCAGGAAGACAGAAGAGATTTTATTAAAAAGACATGCATACTCTGTGCAGGCATTGCCGGAGGGCTGGGCTTTTCAAGCCTGCTGACTTCCTGCGTTTCTTTTCCCCGTGTAAAAGCCAGTGTAAAACAGCATACTGTGGAAATTCCCCTCAGCTCTTTTGCAGAAGGGAACATGATTATCATTACCCCTAAAGAATATTATTACGACATTCTCGTAGTAAAAAAATCAGACACCGAATACAATGCGGTACTGATGAAATGCAGCCACCAGGATAATATGCTGATCGCCACGAAAAGCGGACTCAACTGCACGCTTCACGGAAGTAACTTTGATCTGAACGGCAAACCTCTGTCAGGTCCCGCGATCAATCCTCTTACCCGTTTTCCCACAGAAATTTCAGGCAGCTCCCTGATCGTAAAAAATGTACCGACGGACTATTAATTAATTGGTGATTGGTGAATTGCGATTTGTGATTTGTTTTTTGGAAGTGGAATTTGAGATTTACAATTCCTATTTTTTCACTAGCTCGATTCTCCTGTTCTTAGCCCTGCCCTCCTCAGTTCTGTTATCTCCGATCGGATTATCCTGACCATGCCCGGCTGCGAGCAATCTGCTTTTTGAAATGCCTCTGGCCACTACCGCATTCATAACTGCTTTGGCGCGATTCAGGGATAAGGCTTTGCTGGCTTCGGGAGAACCGGCATTATCCGTATAACCTTCCACACTGATCACCAGGGAAAGATTGGCATTCATCAATTCAACAATCTGATCGATGATGTGCATAGACTCCGGCCTGATATCGGCTTTCCCATTTTCAAATTCAATATACAAAGGCACAAAACCGTTTCCCTCCAGCGATACCAGCATATCATTGGCAGAAAGCTCGGGCTTTCTCGCTACCTCGACAATATTCATGGTATACATTTTACCCGCATTCTGCGCATGAATACTTACCCAATAATCTTTATGGCTTCTTGTAAAACGATAAGTAGCTTCTCCGGCAGCATTGTCCTGAAAAAGTAATTTACCCCCCAGCTTGGTTACTATTTCTTCGTAATGACTGATGATTTGGGCAGCAGCAGGATGCGCATCATGACCGTCGTGCTGGTATTCCAGGTGAGTTCTCACGCCTTCCAGTTTCCTGACTGAGCCTTCTTCCGTCCCTGCTTTCATTCTCATATCGACCGGATTGAAATTATGCTGGCAGCCGGCAATATAAAAGCCGGGAATTCTTGCTACCAACGGATGATCTTTGCAGTTGGGAATATCCTGATGCTGTTCGTGAGTCTGGGCGCCTAAAAAATGACTGCCTGTGAGACATACAGCCATAAGCAAAAACTGAATTAACCTCATATGGATGAATTTTATACTCAAACGATAAGCAAATCCCGTACCTTTTTCAGGCTATTACGCTTCCATTGGAAACAATGCCTGCCGGAGATACGAAAGAAAGCTTTCCGTCCTTATCTTCGGCCATCAGGATCATTCCCTGCGACTGGATTCCTTTTATATCGCGCGGCGCCAGATTGGCCAATAGGCATACCTGCTTCCCGATGATCTGCTCCGGCTCATAATACTCAGCAATACCACTCACCACCGTGCGCTGATCCAGCCCTGTATCGAGTTTTATTTTCAGGAGTTTCTTGGTCTTGGCCACTTTCTCTGCTTCGAGAATAGTCGCCACTCTCAGATCCAGCTTTGTAAAATCTTCATAAGTACACAAAGTCTTTGCTTCAGCAACAGCAGCAGAAGCCAGGTCATTGGCGGCTTTGGTATCGTTCAGCTTTTTAACCTGCGCTTCGATAGTAGCATCTTCAATTTTCTCGAAGAGCAATTCCCCTTCTTTAAGCTGCGAACCTACTGAAAGAATCGTTCCGTTTCCGGCCTCCGTCCATGTGCCGCCTGAAAGATTCAGCATGGTTCTCAATTTCCCAGCCGTAAAAGGAAGAAATGGCTCGGCAAGAATCGCGAGGCTTGCTCCAACCTGGAGACTGATGTTTAGAATAGTCTTCACCCGTTCTTCATCCGTTTTGATCAGCTTCCATGGCTCCGTATCGGCCAGGTATTTATTGCCTGTCCTGGCCAGATCCATCAGAATGCTCAATGCTTCCCTGAAGCGGTATGCCTCGATGGATGCGCCTATTTGTCCGGGGTGTGCCTTCAGCTTCTCAAGCACTTCCTTATCCAATGCTTCAAGCTTTCCTATCGGCGGCACTTTGCCTGCAAAGAATTTATGAGTAAGGACGATTGCCCTATTGATAAAATTACCGAAGATCGCTACGAGCTCATTATTATTCCTTGCCTGAAAATCTTTCCAGGTAAAATCATTGTCTTTGGTTTCAGGCGCGTTGGCGCAAAGCACATAGCGCAATACATCCTGCTTTCCTTTGAATTCCTCCAGGTATTCATGCAGCCATACCGCCCAGTTGCGGGAAGTAGAAATTTTGTTTCCTTCCAGATTCAGAAACTCATTGGCTGGAACATTCTCGGGCAAAATAAATTCGCCATGAGCCTTCAGCATAGCGGGGAAAATAATGCAATGGAAAACAATATTGTCCTTGCCAATGAAGTGTACAAGTTTGGAATCCTTGTCTTTCCAGTAAGGCTCCCAGGTCTTTGTCTTTACAGCACTATTTGTGATTTGTGATTTGCGATTTGTGCTGTCCTTGCTGAAGTAATCTTTAGTTGCCGAGATATAGCCGATTGGCGCATCAAACCACACATATAGAACTTTCCCTTTCGCATCCGGCAGAGGAACCGGTACGCCCCAGTCCAGGTCGCGCGTTACCGCTCTTGGCTGCAGGCCCTGATCGATCCATGATTTGCATTGTCCGTATACATTAGGCTTCCATTCCTTATGTCCTTCCAGGATCCATTCCTTCAGCCATGCTTCGTATTTGTTCAGCGGCAGGTACCAGTGTTTGGTCTCTTTTAAGATGGGCTTCTCTCCGCTTAAAGTAGAGTGAGGATTGATCAGCTCCGAAGGACTTAACGTAGAGCCGCACTTCTCGCACTGATCGCCGTAGGCATTTTCATTGCCGCACTTCGGACATGTACCTACGATGTAGCGGTCGGCCAGAAATTGCTGAGCCTTTACATCGAAATATTGTTCGGAAGTCTTTTCTTCAAAGGCGCCTTTGTCGTAGAGAAATTTAAAATACTCTGCCGAAGTTTCGTAGTGTATTTTAGAAGATGTTCTTGAATAGATATCAAAGGAGATCCCGAATTCTTTAAAAGAATCACCGATCTGCTTATGGTATTTATCAACCACCTGCTGAGGTGTGACACCCTCCTTTTTGGCCCTGATCGTGATCGGCACTCCATGTTCATCAGACCCGCCTATAAAGAGCACATCTTCTCCTTTCAGCCTCAGATATCGTGCATAGATATCGGCGGGCACGTAAACACCTGCCAGGTGCCCGATATGAACGGGGCCATTGGCATAAGGAAGCGCTGAGGTAACGGTATATCTTTTAAAATGCTGAGCCATAGAAAATCATTAAATGATGTACGGTCTGGAACAACAGCCATGCCTGGCTAAAGTTCAGCCAGACCGAAATTCAAATATAGGAAAGATCGGGTCTTAATTAATGAGGATACGCTCAAATAACCTTGAAAAAGGAGAACAGAAGCACGATCGAAAAGAGCATAAACACGAATATCCCCATGAGCAAAAACAAGTCTTTAGGGGTCCATACGTGCTTTTCTTCGCCCATAAAACGATTCACCATATGGACATAGGCATTAAAAACATTCGATAAAATGCGAAAAATGATCATACTGCAAGATTAACAAGATATTAAATTTACGAGGATTTTCTGAAAAGCGGAACTATTTTCGTACTTTTGCACCTTTAAATTTTAAAATACCAATAATGCAAAGTATCAGAAATATCGCAATCATTGCGCACGTTGACCACGGTAAAACAACCCTCGTGGATAAAATTATTCACGCTTCGAAGATTTTCAGAGAGAACCAGCAATTTCAGGATCTTATCCTTGATAATAATGACCTCGAAAGAGAAAGAGGTATTACCATCGTATCGAAAAACGTATCTGTCAGATATAAAGATGTCAAGATCAACATTATAGATACCCCAGGCCACGCCGACTTCGGAGGCGAGGTGGAAAGAGTGCTTAAAATGGCCGATGGAGTGCTTCTCCTGGTGGATGCCTTTGAAGGCCCTATGCCCCAGACCCGCTTTGTTCTTGGAAAAGCCATCGCCCTGGGTCTGAAACCTATTGTTGTTGTAAATAAAGTAGATAAAGAAAACTGCCGTCCGGATGAGGTACACGAGTCCGTATTTGACCTGATGTTCAATCTGGGCGCTACCGAAGACCAGCTTGACTTCACTACCCTATATGGGTCTTCCAAGCACGGATGGATGAGCACCGACTGGAAAAAGCCTACGGATAATATCATTCCCCTGCTCGATGCTATTGTTGATGTGATTCCTCCTGCACCGGTGCGCGAAGGAAATCCTCAGATCCAGATCACTTCCCTTGACTATTCATCTTTTGTGGGAAGAATCGCGATCGGAAGAGTTTACAGAGGAACGCTGAAAGAAGGAGCCTTCATGGCTCTTTGCAAATCGGATAACTCCATTAAAAAAGTAAGAATCAAAGAGCTTCAGGTTTTTGAAGGCCTTGGAAAAGTAAAAGTGAGCGAAGTGGGAGCCGGAGAAATCTGCGCGATCACTGGTATTGAAGATTTCGAGATCGGCGATACATTAACGGATGTTGATAATCCTGAGCCAATCGAAAGAATTTCCATCGACGAGCCTACCATGAACATGCTCTTCACGATCAACAACTCTCCTTTCTTCGGTAAAGAAGGAAAGTTCGTTACATCAAGACATATCAGGGACAGGCTGTTCAAGGAAGTAGAGAAGAACCTTGCCATGCGAGTAAAGGAAACCGATACGGAAGATAAATTCCTGGTATTCGGAAGAGGTATCCTGCACTTGTCCATCCTGATCGAAACCATGAGAAGAGAAGGCTATGAGCTGCAGGTAGGACAACCTCAGGTGATCTTTAAGGAAATTGACGGACAGAAGTGCGAGCCTATCGAAACCCTGTTCGTGGACGTGCCTCAGGAAACTGCCGGTAAGGTAATCGAACTGGTAACGATGCGTAAAGGCGAACTGCTGGTGATGGAGCCAAAGGGAGACCTTCAGCATCTGGAATTCAACATTCCTGCCAGAGGATTGATCGGACTAAGAAATAACGTACTTACCGCCACTCAGGGTGAGGCTATCATGAACCATAGGTTCAAATCGTACGAGCCTTATAAAGGGAATATTCCTGGACGTAACAGCGGATCGCTGATCTCCATGGAGACAGGACCATCGACTGCATATGCGATCGATAAGCTTCAGGACAGAGGTCGTTTCTTCATCGATCCGGGAGATGAGATCTACATGGGACAGGTAATCGGCGAACATACCAGAGGCAACGACCTGGTGGTAAACGTGCTGAAAGGTAAAAAACTGACCAACATGCGTGCTTCCGGTACTGATGCCAATGTGGTGATCGTTCCTAAAGTACAGTTCTCGCTGGAAGAGGCGATGGAATACATCCAGAAGGACGAATACCTGGAAGTAACGCCAAAGTCCATCAGAATGCGTAAAATCTACCTGGAAGAAGGCGAAAGAAACCGCATGAGTAAGAAAGCTGAATAACACTAAGTGTTCAAGCGCAGCAGTGTTCGAGTGTTAAAGTTTTACTAAGCGATTAACATAAAAATAAAGAATGTCTGACGAACAGCTTATTGAGATATTAGGAATGATGGCGGCAGTTTTAACGACTGCCGCTTTTATTCCACAAGCTTTTAAAGTTTACCGTACCGGTAACACTGGTTCCATTTCCCTCACCATGTTTATTGTCCTTAATCTTGGCCTGCTTTGCTGGCTGGGTTATGGCCTTATCCTCCAGAAATTCCCCATCATTTTTGCCAACGGCTTTACGATGATCTTTGCCCTGTATATATTGGTGAAGAAAATAAAAAGTATTGAGTCGTGAGTAGTGAGTATTGAGCGCAAGCATTTAAGCATTCGATTTATTCCGATCGTTTTATAATGACTCAATGAATCACAAAATTTGTCAGCCAAGACTTATTACTCAATACTCATGACTCACGACTCGATTATGCGTCAATATCACTTCCTGGAAGACCCTAAAGCTTTACTGCATTACTCCGTCTATGGAGAGGGTAAGAAGGCTATGCTGTGCTTTCATGGCTTCGGACAAACCAGTGTATACTTCCATGAGTTGGAAGAAGTGATGAAGGATGAATACACCATTTATAACTTCGACCTTTTCTATCACGGACAAAGTTTCTGGCATGCAAAGGATACTCCTATCAGCAAAGAATACTGGGCTGGCTTGATTGGAAAATTTCTGAAAGAAAAAAACATTGATCGCTTCTCGCTGACAGGTTTCAGCATGGGAGGAAAATTTGCTCTGGCGACGCTCGAAGCTTTTCCGGAAAGAATTGATAAAATCATTCTTATAGCTCCGGATGGCATTAAAACCAGCTTCTGGTACAGTCTGGCCACCTACCCCGAATGGACACGCTCTTTCTTCCGCAGGCTGATCTTAAAACCCGGGCTATATTTTAACCTCACAAAATTTCTGCGCTTTTTCAGGATCGTGGACGCCGGCATTCTGCGCTTTGCCAACACACAGATGCTTACCAGGGAACAACGGAGAAGAGTTTATTATTCCTGGGTCGTGTTCAGAGAATTAAAGTTTGATATGGATAAACTCGCCGGCTTATTCATCCATCATCAGATAAAGCCCGACATATTCCTTGGAACCCTCGACAGGATTATCACAGAAAAAAATATGGATGTATTGCTGAAAAAACTAAATCACTATGAAATCCACCTCTTGGAATCCGGCCACTCCAACCTCATCAAAGCAGTGGCGGGTTTTATGAAATCAAGAAAATAATATTGTATCACTCCCTATCATTGGTAGGGAAATCTTTCATACCATTGTTGAAGTTCTTTCCAACAACCTATTTTAAGTCGGGCGGGCGTGAAATGGCCTGTTGAAGAATAGTCGATAATTAAATATACTTGCCTATCGCCTCCTCATCCCTTAACTTGCACTATGAAAAATAAAGTGGTCATCATCACAGGAGGCTCTTCGGGCATCGGCAAAGGCTGCGCGGAAGTATTCGGACAGGCAGGAGCAAAAATCGTGATTACGGGAAGAAATGAAAAAAATCTGAACGAAGCCGTACAGGATCTTCAGAAAAAAAATATTACTGCCCTGGCTGTTGTGGCCGACGTCAGCATCG
>JBJMLY010000024.1:0-3974 GCA_045805025.1 Cytophagaceae bacterium
AGGTCAATATGCCGTCTGCATCGTTCATTTTATCGGCATTGCCATAGCCTTCCAGTGTTCCGTTGTGGGAATCTCTGTATTTCAAGGCATCCTGTATGTCGATTCCTTTGTCTGACCAGTATGCTCCGCTGATATCGCTAATGGCTTTTATTTTGAGTCCGCGTTCTTCCAGCAGCGTGGCCGTATTGGAGCCTACGTTGCCAAAACCCTGAATAGCGCAACTGGTTTGAGAAGGGTTTAGTCTTAGCTTCTGCATAGCTGCCAGGGCAGAAACCATGACTCCGCGACCTGTTGCTTCCATTCTGCCGAGTGATCCTCCCAGCACAAGGGGTTTTCCGGTTACGACGGCATTGACCGTCATGCCTTTGGTTTTGGAAAATTCATCCATCAGCCAGGCCATTTCTGCCGGTCCGGTCCCCATATCCGGTGCAGGTATATCTCTGTCTGGTCCGAAAATATCGAGCATGGAAAGTGTATAGGCTCTTGTAAGCCTTTCAATTTCCCCTTTTGACATGGATCTGGGATTGCAGGTGATGCCTCCTTTCGCTCCTCCATAAGGGATATCTACTACGGCACACTTCCAGGTCATCCAGGCTGCCAGTGCTTTTACCTCGTTCAGGTTTACACCCATATCGTAACGTATTCCTCCTTTGGATGGTCCGAGAATGGTGGAATGGATTACCCGAAAGCCCTCGAAGACTTTCGTGCTTCCATCATCCATGGTAATCGGAAGCGAAACAATAATCTGCTTGGCTGGATTTTTTAAGACATTGTATGTTTCCTTATCGAGTCCGAGAATCTGAGCTGCCAGATCAAATCTTGACATCATGGATTCAAGTGGATTATCCTCTGAAAATTTCGGTGCAGGCTCTATATAGCTCATAATTAAGTAAAATACTAAAACTGTCTTGTTCCCCAAAGAGTTTGAATCCGGAGCATATAAATATTAATAAAACATTTTCAGAAAGGCGGCAATAAAGGGTGTGGAAAGCAGGAGGCCATCAAAGCGGTCAAGAAAACCTCCGTGGCCGGGTATGGCTTCCCCCGAATCTTTAATAGAAAGGCTTCTTTTCAGCAAAGATTCGACCAGGTCTCCGTAACTGCCTGCTACGATAATGATGATGGACATGAAAAGCCATTTGATGGGGCTCAGTTCGTCAAAAATAACGGAAATGGTAAGGGCTGTAAAAACACTGAGCAATCCGCCTCCCGTGCTGCCTTCCCAGGTTTTTTTGGGGGAAACACGCATGAATAATTTATTTTTGCCCAGCATCATTCCGGCAATATATCCTCCCACATCGTTGGCCCAGAGCAGGAAAAGAATTCCGAGGATGATATGATGGTTGTATACACCCAGATGAATGGAACAGGAGTGAAGCAAGGCAAAAGGAAAGGCGATGTATATGATCCCCAGAAAAGTAAAGGCAATGTTCAGAAAAGGCTTTTCATTATGCTGAAAAAGCTCGATCAGGAAGAGCATGAACAGGAAAGGGAAGATCAGGAAGTAGTAATTGAAAGGGATGTATTTTTTTTCGATCAGAAAAATGGCTGTATATATCACCATTCCGGCCGCGATCCCGAAATATTTATTGGCATTGATTTCAGCGGCGCGTAAAAGGTTAAAAAATTCACGAAGGGCAAGAAAGCAGATGGCAAAGAAGAGTGCGAAGTAAGTCCATTCGTTCAGTACCACCATCCCGATAACCAGAGCACCGCCAATAACTCCCGCAATGATTCTCTGGGTGAGGTTACTGAGTTTATTCAAACCTAAGTTCATCCGAAATAGTTTTAATAGCCTTTAATACATACCGGGGCGCCACATATACCTCGTAACTGCCAAACAGGTACGATGAATCTTTCCGGTTCATCAGTACCGGATTGTATTGCTGTCTTTCCAGCGTGAGTCTTACGATCTCAGCACGGAAAGCCATATCGGTACTATATATTTTCTGCCATCCTCTCATCTTCTTTTCTGAATCTCAGGGATATCTTTCTATATATATACAATAATACTAAGGATAATACTAAGGAAAAAATAATAACGCTGACCGGCAGACCTTCGGCCGAGCCAAGGTCAATTTCGGTTTTACGCTCCTTGAGCATGTTCATGTTAATTAGCGTGAGGCCGTTGTTAAGACAATGTAAACTTACCGGTATCAGGATATTTCCCGAATAATAATACAGATATCCAAAGAGTGCCCCCAGAAGCATCCTGGGAAAAAATCCAAAGAACTGAAAGTGTACAAAACTGAATAAAAAGGCAGAAAGCAGAATGGCTATATAGGGTTTTCGGAAGATCTGCAGTAATTCATTCTGGACAATGCCTCTGAAAAGCAGTTCTTCTCCAAGAGCTGGTATAATGGCCACGAGCAGAAAGATCACCAGAAACTGGCCCGGGGTATCGTAATAAATGATCAGGTTAATAATTTTGCCGATACTTTCTTCTGCATCCCGAAGACTTTTTTCAAGATCCCCAAAGGCTGAAGGTAAATGAATGGACTGGTTCCATTCATTCATAGCATTTACCAGAGGAAGTATTACGATGAAAATAATTATCGCAAATGCGATCATGGGGATCGGCCTTCCGGCGCGAAGCCTAAAAATAGCCTTCAGGTCCTCATTCAGAAACAAAATATAGAGGACTGGTAAAATGATCAGTCCTGCGAAGGCTCCTACAAACTGCGAACTGATATAGGCATTTTTCAAATCGGCCAGTTGAAGATCTGTCAATCCATCAAACTGTCTTGGATTATCCGATAACAGGCTCAGCACCATAATGCCGATTCCGTTATATAACAGCACAAAGCCGAATGCTTTGGCAAAAACACCGATAAAATTCATCAGCTGTATGGGAAAAGGAACTATTTCGGTGTGCTTCTTATTCATAAATCGTGTAAATTTACTTAAAATGTTGGGAAGGTATATTAAATATCCTTTTCCTTTAGAATCAGATGGTAAAGATCGGTAAAACAGAATTAGGCGAGTTTCCCCTGTTGCTTGCTCCTATGGAGGATGTAAGCGACCCGCCTTTTCGTGCAGTTTGCAAAGAAAACGGCGCCGATCTGATGTATACCGAATTTATTTCGGCAGACGGCCTGATCCGTGATGCGGAGAAAAGTCTGCGTAAGCTTGATATATACGATTACGAAAGGCCCATAGGTATTCAGATTTTCGGAGATAAGATTGAAGCCATGCGCGAAGCGGCAGCCATTGCCGAAGAAGCCGGGCCCGAGCTTGTCGATATTAATTATGGCTGCCCGGTCAATAAAGTAGCTTGCAAAGGGGCTGGAGCAGGTATTTTGCTGGATCTGCCCAAAATGCAGAAAATGACTGAAGAGATCGTTAAAAGATGCTCCCTGCCGGTAACCGTTAAAACCCGCCTGGGCTGGGATGAAAAAAATATCAAAATTCTGGAGGTAGCGAAAAGACTACAGGATGTCGGAATTCAGGCGCTTACCATTCATGCCCGCACGCGCTATCAGCAATACAAAGGGAAAGCCGACTGGAATTATATTGCCGATGTAAAAAATCTCCCGGACATACACATACCGATTTTTGGAAATGGCGATGTAGACTCACCGGAAGTTGCTCTGGAATATAAAAACAAATATGGTGCGGATGGCATCATGATCGGGCGTGCAGCGATCGGCTACCCATGGATTTTTAACGAAATCAAACATTACTTTAAAACAGGCGAAAAGCTCCCCGCGCCAACCATCAACGAAAGAATTGTTGTCTGTAAAAAGCATCTTAGCAAATCACTGGAATGGAAAGGTCCTAAGACGGGCATTCTTGAGATGCGCATGCACTATACGAATTATTTCAGGGCTTTTCCGAATTTCAAGCCTTTCCGCACACGACTGGTTACGTCTGAATCGTATGACGAAATTCTGGACGTTCTGGGGGAGATCCAGGAATATTACCTGACTATGCCTGTTTGATCCGGCTCCTCTTCAAAAAAAAGCCTGATGGAT
>JBJMLY010000025.1:0-14895 GCA_045805025.1 Cytophagaceae bacterium
GGCGCTTCCAATGCCTCTTCCATGCCAGGCGGGGTAAGCTGGCAGTGGCAGAAATCTTCCGTGCTGGCAGGACCATACAGCGATATTGCCGGCGCTGTTTCCCCCACATTAAGTAATGTACGGAGCTCCGGATATTATAAACTGAGCGTAAGTCTGAGCAGCTGCTCCAATTCAGACACAATCCAGATCATTTCGGATCTTCCGACACCTTCCGATGCCTGCATCGCCACGAGTGGCACAGCTAACTTATCTGTGACGGATCCCGGACTAAGCGGAAGCAACTATAACTGGTACGCATCCCCGGTAGGAGGAAGTCCTTTAGCCGGAGGAGTGGCGACTACTTCATTCACCACGCCTGTTATCTCTTCTACCACGACCTATTATGTACAGGACATGAGCACGGTAAGCGGAACGGTAGGGCCGGCAACATTATTTGGCCAGGGACAGCAGTGGGGATGTTCCGACCAGCACCTGCTGAACTTCACGGCCAGCAGCAACTTTAATCTGCTCGCCTTTAAAGTACCCTACGAAACCTATGCCATCAGCGGAGCGACTGTCACCATAGAAATTCTTGATAACAGCAATACGGTAAAAGCAACCTATACCAGCGATGCCACGATGACCAGCGGAGGATCGGGAGGAGTGGCTTCTCTGCTCCGTTTTACATTCAACGGAGGGGCCGGAGTTCTGATCGACAAAGACAGCTGGGGCAGCAATCTTAAGATGAGAATGAAGCTCAATACCTGCGCGGGAGGAAATCCTCACTGGAACGATGCGGGCGTGAGCGGATATCCTTTCAATTATCCCGCTGTCTCCCCGGTCGTCAGCATCGTGGGCTCGCAGCGAAGCAATGGCTCTCTGAACACATCCGACTACATGTATTTTTACGCGTGGGAAATTTCTACAGGCGCCACCTGCGCGAGACTGCCTGTCGTGGCGAAAGTAGGCAGCTGTTCGGCAACCGCTATAAATCATCAAGGCTTATATAAAGAGGCCATCGAAGTGAGCCCGAACCCATTCCAGCATCAGACAAAAATTTCCATTCAAGGGATTTCAAAAGAAAAGCTGGACGTTTACATCTTAAATCTTACCGGCAATCAGGTGATGCATGTGGAAAATGCCGAGCCGGATGAAATCCTTGTCGGAGAAAATCTGCCTGCAGGCATGTATTTTATACGGATCATTCAGAACGGAGAAGAGTACCACGGTAAGATGCTTAAAAATTAGAGCCTCTCAAATTATACTCAAAGAGGATTGGTAATTATCGCCAATCCTCTTTTTTTATTCAGTATAAAGCACAATTATTTTCGGTAAATAAAATACACAATTACGGATACCGCTACGAAAATTCCGATGAAGGAAAGTAAAAACGGATTCACCGAAACCCTAAGCAGGAAGAGGCCTCCATAGAAAATCATGGCGGCCAGAAAAAGCACAAATACTCTTAGAAAATCTTTCATACGACGTTGTTTACTCAATTAACTTTTTCAAATCTGTCAATGTTATTTTGTAAACAGCATCCGCCATGAAAAAAAAGCAACTCCTGATCATCTCATCCATTTGTGTTGCCTTCATGAGTCTCAGCGGATGCCAGAAAGAACCGCTTCTATACGAATACGGCCCTTTTAATTATGATTCTTTCAAAAAGATTACCTCTAACGGAGCCGTAAACATTATTCTCCAGCCTGGAACATGCAATAAAATTATCCGCAAGACTATGGTTTCCCCGCATGTAAGCAGCTCAGGAGGAGTGCTGACATTAAACGGAACCGGTGAAATTACGATCGCGGTGAAAGATCTGGAGTCCATCGATATGTATAGCGGTAGTCTGACCAATACCGATTCCGTATTTCTGAATAATCTGAGCATATCCGAGCAAAGTGCGAAAATCATACTGAACAATATCTACATAGACAGCACCATGACGATGCGTCTTAACAATTCCCGATACTGCTTTATTTCCGGCAAAGCCAGTTACCTGATGCTGGTGGTTAATAACAATCCCCGATTTCTGGGCGCAGGCTTTGTTACCGACAGTTGTCGGGTAAGCTACCATAGCAAGGGCTCCAGCCATTTGAATACTACCTCTTCTTTAAAGGGAGCAATCTACAATAACGGAGATATCTACTATAAAGGAAATCCTTCTGCCGTACATGTTTCTTCAGTAGGCAGCGGACAGGCCATTGCACAATAAAGCGCAGGAGTAATAATCTGAATTTATTTTCTGGGAAACCTGATTGAAAATTTTGAACCCACGCCGGCCACGCTTTCAAAATCGACCGTGCCATGCAATCTGGATACTCCTTTCTTCACAAGGTACAGGCCAAGCCCTGAGCCTTGCGAAAATACATTGCCCCGGAAGAACATATCAAAAATACGGCTTTTCACATTTTCCTCAAATTCCTTGTCCGTTATCCTCCACGCTGATGGTAATGTCATCTCCAGCACTTTCTGCACGGATGATAATATGAGGTTCATGGTCGCCTTTATATTGAATTGAATTACGGACCAGGTTCCTGATCATGGATGACAAAATTTCATAATCCGAACGGATGATGTCCAGTCCGCCGAGACTTACAGAAAATTTTATAGAACCTGTGTTAAATTCTTTTTCAAGTCCGGAAATTATCCCGGCGAGAAGTTTAGGGAGATCAATTGATACGATTTTCAGTGAGCCCTCTTTGATCTGAACAATCTCCAACAATTTCTTAAGGGTATGATTAAGATCGGAGGCTATCTTATGAATCAGGGTGAAGAGCTCCTTATAATCCATCTCCGCAGAATAGGTGGATAACCGGGAAAGACCCAGAATGGTGGAAAGGGGACCTTTCAGGTCGTGAGATGCTTTGTAGATAAATGTATTCAGCTCTTTGTTGATGGAAATGAGTTCCCGCTCTTTCAGCTTCAGATCCGTGATATCTCTTACCGTGGCCAGCACCGACACGATTTCGTTTTCCTTATTCCTTTCCGGCACCAGCGTTGCAAAACAATACTGAATGCCCTGGCTTGTAGGAAGAATAAAATAACGGGTCACTGTCTTCCCCTTTTTAAAAACCTTATCAATCACCTTCTCCACATTTCTATATAAGCTCTTCGGATAATCCTCACTTACTTTTCTGTTGATGAAGTAGTCGGGTGTTTTGCCAGTATACCGGAAGACTGAATTGTTGATGTATAAATGCTCGTAATTTTTATTGAAGCGGGCAATGATATCGCTGGAGTTTTCTGCCAAAGCCTGGAATTCCTGCTTTCGCTTATGTCGTGTATTCTGAGCCTTCACCCGGTCGGTAATATCGCGGGCGATTATCTGAATAGAGAACTGATCCTCGTACAAGAATGGAATCGAGGAAACCTCTACGTCAATACTATTTCCATCGGTCCTGATAAATTTTTCCTGAATGGCAGCAACCCTTTCTCCCTTCTTCAGGACTTTATTCCGTTCGATAATCAGCGTGTAATAGTCGGGATGAATAAAATCCATGAATCTCCTGCCCGTCAGTTCATCCGCCGATCCTGCGCCGAGCAATTTTATCCCCGAATTATTGATGAAGGCTATTTTCCCGTTTTTCAGGATAATGATAGCGTCGGGAGATAACTCCACCAGGCTTCTGTATTTCTCTTCGTTCTGCTTTAAAGCCTCCTGGTATTTTTTCAGATCGGTCAGATCTACAGAAACTCCGAGAATATAGACCTGAGCATCGGTCGGACTGAATAGCGGGACTTTCGTGGTATGCAATATTTTTCTTTCTCCGTCCGGCGTTGTAATGATTTGCTCGGCTATATCGACCGTCTCATGCCTCTGAAGTACAGCGGCATCGCTTTCAGCAACCCCCTTGTACTGTTCCTTGTCCTTAATGAGTTCACGGTCGTCTTTTCCCAGCAGCTCACCGGAGCTGATTGAAAATAATTCGCTTTGCGCCTGATTTACGAGTAAATACTTGCCCTGTCCGTCTTTCAGAAAAATCGGGTGAGGCACCAGACTGATTACCTCGTTCAGAATATGAGTTGGTTCAAAGATCCTTTTTTCACCGATCTGCTGATCCTCTGCACCTGCCGCTGCCGAAAGATATAGGTGCTTTTCATGAACAAAGGAGTTAATATCTGCAAGTCTGACGTATCTGCCGGACGCATTCAAAATCCTAAAGCCCGGACTTCCCCCTTCAGGAGCATCTTTCACAAAGCTATTGTTCAGTAGAATCCGAAAGCTTTCCTTCTCCTCAGGATGAATAAGACCAATTATATCCGGGTAAGTTTCTGCTTGAAGGTCTCTTCCAAGAAATTCGGCGAAAGCAGGATTTATCTTCAGCAAGAGGAAGGTAGAATCAAGAATAAACATCAGCCTTTTTGATTTGTAAAAGAAATTATCAACAGGGATACCGGAATTCTGCATCCCAGGCATTTTTTTAACCATACTTCTACTCCTCCCGATTGAAAATCCTGTTTATATTATTTGTATAATACAATTTATAAAAGAATATATTATTAAATACAATCAATTACAAATTGAACCTTATTATTACCAAAAGTACGATTATTTTATAAATCAGGTTATAATTTCAATATTAAATCTAAATAATTACATTATTTTATTAAAACTACCATCAATAAATAAGTATTTTATAAAACAATTATGTTTTTCAAAAATTTCTCTATATATTTATAATATACAATTATTAATGTTATAACAACATATAATTTATGAGAGTGTATTTACTTAATTACCTGTTGATTTCATGTTTCTTACTGGTTATGCCGGGCTGCAGCAAGGGGCGTAAAGAAACAAAATCGGAAAATCTCAAAGTGCCTGTGATTTCAGTCCTGAGTCAGAAGACTCCCCTGGAAAGAGAGTATGTCGCCGATATTAGGGCAATAAAAAATGTAGTGATTTTCGCCCGGGTCAAAGGATACCTGGAACATATTTATGTAGACGAAGGGCAGGAAGTAAAAAAAGGACAGCTGTTGTTTTCCATCAACGACGGGGAATATGTCGCTGCTTTAGCCAGAACAAAAGCTACCCTTTCGCAGGCGATCGCCGAAGCGAAAGAAAAAGAGCTGGAAATGGATAAGATCCGCCTGCTCGTCGAACAGAACGTAATTTCAGGAACCGAGCTTGACGTGGCCAAAGCCCGTTATCAGGCTGCTTCAGCCCGGATCCAGGAAGCGCGCTCCGCTGTTTCCAATGCGGCCATACATCTTTACGATACAAAAATATATGCTCCTTTTGATGGAGTGGTGGACAGAACTCCTTATAAAACCGGCAGCTTGATTGACGAAGGCACTGAGCTGACTATCATTTCCGACTTACACGAGGTCTTTACCTATTTCAACGTATCTGAAAACGAATACCTGGAGTACATTAAGAACAAAGAAGCCGACGGCAAAAGCAAAGCCGGTGTAGAACTAGTGCTGGCCGACGGTTCTATCCACATGCACGAAGGAAAGATCGAAACGATGGAGGGACAGTTTAATGAAAGCACAGGTTCTATTGCTTTCAGAGCAAGATTTTCCAATCCGGATAAATTGTTAAAGCATGGATCTACCGGAACCATACGCCTGACCAGTGTAATAGAAAATGCCATGGTCATTCCGCAAAAGGCAAGCTTCGAGATCCAGGATAAACATTTTGTCTATGTCGTCGACAAAAACAATCAGGTAAAGATGAGAGCCTTCACTCCTGCCTTCCGCTATGCGCATTACTATGTGGTGGAATCCGGACTGAAAGATCAGGAGAAAATTGTTTATGAAGGAATTCAGAATGTCCGCGACGGAATGACGATCATACCCAAACATTTTCCAGCCGACAGCCTTCTGGCCTTGTCATTTCAGGCCCGCTGATTTTTTTTTCTAATACCAGGAGATTGACTGTGAATTGAATCCGGATGATTGAACTATTTATTAAAAGACCAATTCTTTCATTGGTTATATCGCTGATCATTACCCTCACCGGCGCTATTGCTTTAAACGGATTGCCGGTTACACAATTTCCCGATATCGTCCCTCCTTCCGTTACGGTAACGGCAAAATATACCGGCGCCAACGCGGAAGTCTGCTCAAAAGCCGTAGCCACGCCTCTAGAACGTGCCATCAATGGCGTGCCCGGTATGACTTATATGTCGTCGGTATCGGGGAACAACGGCACGACCGTCATTACGGTATATTTTAAAACCGGTGTGGACCCTGACCTGGCAGCCGTCAACGTGCAGAATCGTGTGCAGACCGTCATCGACGAATTACCTCAGGAAGTGATCAAAGCGGGAGTAGCTACCGCCAAAGAAGTGAACAGCATGCTCTTATACATGAACGTAATGAGCAGCGATTCATCCATGGACGAAAAATTCGTTTACAATTTTACAGACATCAATATTCTGCCTGAACTAAAACGCATCGATGGTGTGGGTTTTGCCGAGATCATGGGTTCGCAGGATTACTCCATGCGCATCTGGCTAAATCCGGACCGCCTCGCGGCCTACGATGTTTCGGCCGAGGAGGTAATAGAGGCGATCAAAGCCAGCAACATTGAAGCGGCGCCCGGCAAATCGGGAGAAAGCTCTGCCAAAAACCAGCAGATGCTTCAGTACATTTTAAAGTACACCGGAAAATTTTTCGAACCGGAACAATATGGAGAAATTATCATCCGGGCAAATCCCGATGGCTCCATGCTTAAACTGAAGGCTGTAGCCGATGTTGAATTCGGTTCTCTCAGCTATGGCATGGTATCCAAAACAGACGGCAAACCTTCGGCTTCCATTATGCTGAAGCAACGTCCGGGCTCCAATGCCAGCGAGGTGATCAGGAATGTAAAAAAGAGAATGGAGGAGCTGAAAAGTTCTTCCTTTCCTCCGGGCATGTACTTTAACTTTGCCTACGATGTATCGCGCTTCCTCGACGCTTCGATCCATGAAGTGGTTCGTACCCTTCTGGAAGCCTTTCTGCTGGTCTTTATCATTGTTTATCTTTTTCTGCAGGATATTCGCTCCACGCTCATACCTGCACTGGCCGTACCTGTATCGCTGATCGGCTCCTTCGTTTTCATGCAGATGATGGGATTTTCCATCAATCTTTTAACGTTGTTTGCCCTCGTGCTTGCCATTGGCATCGTCGTGGATAACGCCATTGTCGTTGTCGAGGCGGTCCATACCAAAATGAAGGATACAAAATTACCGGCGTTCGCAGCAACGGTAGAAGCCATGAAGGAGATCAGCGGTGCGATCATTGTGCTGACCCTGGTCATGTCGGCAGTGTTCATTCCAGTCGCTTTCATGTCGGGCCCGGCAGGTATATTTTACAGACAATTCTCTCTGACCCTGGCCATCTCTATTGTCATCTCCGGCATTAACGCGCTCACACTTACGCCGGCCCTCTGTGCCATCCTTTTAAAAGATCCGCACCGCATCAAAAAGAAAAATTACCTCAACCGCTTCTTTGCCGGATTTAATAAAGTTTATAGCAGGGTGGAAATACGATATGGAAATTTTATCCGATCCATCGCAGCGGGAAAGCCAATCAGTATCATCGCTTTGGCCACACTGATCTTTCTTACCTGGCTCGTGGGGATCTTTCTTCCTTCAGGATTCATTCCTACTGAAGACCAGGGTGTCATCTATATCAATGTCACCGCTCCCGCCGGAGCCACCGTAGAAAGAACGGAGCTCGTGCTTGAACAGATTCAGATCAAAGCTAAGCAGCTAAAAGCGATTGAATCCGTTTCCACACTGGCAGGCTATTCGCTGATCTCGGAAGCGGCAGGCGCCTCCTACGGAATGGGCATGATCAGTCTGAAACCATGGAGCGAGCGGGAAGAATCCGCAGAAGAGATCATCAATCAGCTCAATCAAGCGGCCGCATCCATCAGCGATGCAAGCATTGAATTTTTTCTTCCTCCTACCGTACCTGGCTTCGGTAATTCAAGCGGCTTCGAATTAAGGGTGCTGGACCGGACTGGCACCGGCAACCTCCAGAAAACGTCTGAAGTAATCCGAAATTTTGTGGATTCGCTGAACAGCAGCGAGGAAATTGCCAACAGCTTTTCCAATTTTGATGCGGGATTTCCCCAGTATCTGATCCATGTCGACTACGATATAGCCGCCAAAAAAGGAGTTACGGTTGAAAATGCCATGAACAACCTTCAGACGCTGATCGGCAGTTACTATGCTTCCAATTTTATAAGGTTCGGACAAATGTATAAAGTGATGGTTCAGTCAAACCCTCATTTCCGGGCCAAACCCGAAGATGTACTGAAAATGTACGTCAAAAACAGCAGAGGAGAAATGGTCGCCTATTCCACCTTCATCAGTCTGGAAAAAGTATATGGACCCGAGCAGCTTACGAGGTATAACATGTTCACTTCCGCCATGATCAATGGTGAACCTGAAACAGGCTACAGCAGCGGTGATGTCATCAAAGCCGTCGAACAGATCGCGGCGGATAATCTGCCCAAAGGCTACGCCTTCGAATGGTCGGGAATTACCCGCGAAGAAATTCTTTCCGGAAGCCAGGCCATATCGATCTTCATCATCTGCCTTGCCTTCGTATACCTGCTGCTGGCCGCCCAATATGAAAGCTTTTTCCTCCCTCTCCCCGTTCTGCTCTCATTGCCGGGAGGTATCTTCGGGGCATTTATCGCTTTATGGATGCTGGGACTGGAAAACAATATCTACGCGCAAGTATCCCTGGTCATGCTGATCGGACTGCTTGGAAAAAACGCGATATTAATTGTAGAATACGCAGCCCGCAGGCAGGAACAAGGTGCATCGGTCATTGATTCAGCCACCGAAGGTGCCGCCGCCAGGCTCCGGCCGATCCTCATGACTTCCTTTGCATTCATTGCCGGACTTATCCCATTATGTATAGCTTCCGGAGCCGGAGCGGTTGGAAACCGTTCGATCGGTACGGCCGCTGCGGGAGGAATGCTGGCCGGAACTATTTCAGGTCTGATCCTGATCCCCGGATTGTATGCACTCTTCGCAGAGATTGGCAAAAAAACCTTTCGTAAAAAAAACAGTCAGGAGCTTAGCCATTAAATTATGTTTTCAAAAATACCTGTACAGCTTTTTCTGACCTATGCCCTTCCCTTTCTTCTTTTCTCCTGTAAAGGGATGAAGCAGGCAGCGGCACCAGAACCTCTGAAGATTCCTGAAACCTTCAGACAGGATACCAGCCGTGAAAGCGTCGGTGATATGTCTGTCAAAAATTTCTTTTCGGATTCCCTCCTGGTGTCATTGATAGAGAAAGCCATTCAGAGCAATCCGGATGTACTGATCGCCACGCAAAGAATAGAGGCTTCGAGAGCTTTTCTGCTTCAGAGCAAGGGAGCCTATCTCCCCTCAATTTCAGGGGATGCCTTTTCGGGCACAACCCGTTATGGAGATTATACCATGAACGGTGTAGGGAACTTCGACACGAACCTGAGTCCGAATACCAAAGCAGAGAAAAAAATACCGAACCCTACCCCGGATTATTTTCTGGGATTCAGCAGTACCTGGGAACTCGATATCTGGGGCAGGCTCAGAAATAAAAAAAGAGCGGCCTACTCCAGAATGCTGGCCACCGAAAAGGGAAAACACCTGATCATCACTTCCCTGGTAGCAGAAGTGGCGGAACTCTATTTTACTTTACTGATCCTTGATCAGGAACTTCAGATCATACGCAACAATATTATTCTTCAGCAGCAAGCCGTGGAAACGATTCTCATTCTCAAAAAGGGAGGCCGGACCAACGAGCTGGCAGTAAGACAATCTACGGCCCAATTGTTAAACACCAAATCGCTTGAGTTCTTTATTCTCCAGGATATTATTGCTACCGAGAATACACTGAATTTTTTACTGGGACGATTTCCTCAGGAAATTCCGAGAAGCAAAACAATAAACCGTGACTTCTTCCCTGGAAAGATTTCATCGGGAATACCGGCCGATATGCTGCTGAGAAGGCCTGACATTCAGCAGGCGGAGCTGGATCTGCGCGCATCCGAACAGGAGCTGAAGTCGGCCAGAGCGGCGTTTATGCCTGCGCTGAAAATAACCGGACTGGCAGGCTATAATGCCTTCGCACCCGGTGTTCTTATCAAATCCGCTTCACTTACATACGGAATTCTGAGCGGACTGACGGCTCCCATATTCCAGGGTAACAGAATCAAAGCCGGCTACAGAGCATCGCAGGCTTCGAACAGAGAGGCTTACCACCAGTATCAGAAAACGATCTTAAACGGTTTCAGGGAAGTTCATACAGACCTTGCACGGATTGAAAATTATCAGAAAGCAGTTGACCTTAAAGACCAGGAAGTGGACACGCTGCATCAGGCCGTTACTTCGGCCGACGCATTATTCCGTGCCGGGTATGCTTCCTACCTGGAAGTAATCATCACACAGAAAAATGCCCTGGAAGCTCAGCTCGGACTGATCAATACCAGGAAAGAGCAATATATGTCGTGGATTAACCTCTACAGATCCCTGGGAGGAGGATGGAAGTAAAAATTATAATTTCTTTAAAGCCAGATCCATCCAGTCTTCGGGCATCTTATTGAGCGCCGTCTTCAGTTCTTCCTCCCACTGGGAAGAAATATAATTCAGATCTTCTTTTTCATACCGGTGCTCAGCAATGTTAAAGGTGCCTGGCTTATACAAAAGTACATCGATGGGGAAGTCCACATCATTCGCAGATACCCGTGTTGAATCAAAAGAAAGAAACGCCGCTTTCAGGGCCTGTCTCATCTGGGTATCGTAGGTAAGTGTTCTGTTCAGTATCGGTTTTCCAAAACCTGAATTCCCTATAATCACAAAGGGCGTACTCTGGCTTACTTCGATCCAGTTTCCTTCGGGATACAGCAGAAAGAGCTTCGGCTCTTCATCATTTTTTAACTGACCACCCACGATGGTATACAGATTAAACTGCAGACCTGCTTTCTCCAAAGCCTTCTGATCTTCTTCAGCCACTCTTCTTAACTGAGTTCCAAAAGCGTTCACCGCTTTATACATACGGTCAAACTGCTCTTCATTGCCTTCAGCAACTTCTCTGAAGTAGGTAAGGGCTTTGTCTCTTACCGAACGCAGTCCGCTGGTCATGATAAAAAGAGAGTGTGTATTTTTCTGGTACACATATACTTTCTTGGCCATGGTAGTCTCCGTACCGGATGTGATCCTGGTGTCGGCAATGGCGATTAACCCTGCCCGTAACTTAATACCTAAACAAAATGTCATGAATGGAATTTAAATGATCTGTAAATATAAAAAATTATTGCTGCTCTACTTTCACCTGATGAGAAGTGGTATTGGCTCCATTGCTTAGTATCACTCCTTTTATCGGACTGCAGTCACGGTAATCCCTGCCATGGCTGATTTTAATATGATGGCTCCCAACCCGGATATTATTTGCCGGATCATAACCCATCCATCCGTTTCCGGGAATAAAGACTTCGGCCCAGGCATGGAGCATGGCAGACCCCACATAATTATTTCCCTGATTGAGGTAGCCCGATACATACCGGCATGGGAATTTATTTGCCCTGGCCATGGCGATAAATAAATGTACATAATCCTGGCACACGCCTTTGCCCAGCTCGATGACTTCATTGGCAGTGCTTTCTACCGTTGTTAAATCTTTTTCGTACGAAAGGATCGAATAAATGTACGCGTTGAGCTGATCAAAAAAATTGACCAGGCCGGTTCCTTTTCTGTATTTAAGAATAAGCTTCGAATGCTTCGACGAAAGAGTCGTCAGAGGGCTGCGCGAAAGATATAAATGGTTGTCAATAAAAAAACTTTTGGATGCGATGATCTCAAGCTGATCCTCCAGCGAATAGAGCTCAGGTTCGCTGCTTTCAGGAAATACATGCTTCTGTACTTTTGACTGAAAAATAAATGTAAAATCCTTGAACCCTTCTTTGGGCCGCATCACGATAGTCTGAAATCCGAAAGCATTCTTTCTCAGAAAGGGTTCGCAGGGGAAGGAAGGTTTGATGGAATAATTGAGCACAGTCTGCGTCTGATCTGCACAGGGAAATACCAGGTATTCAAAAATAGCCTGAGCGACCAGTTCCTCGTATTTGTTTTCAGAAACATATTCAACCAGGTAAATTTCGGACATTATTTAATCAGGGCTATTTTCTTTTCAACAAGGCTTCCCAGGTAATAAATATCAGTCAGCGTTTTTTCCATGAACGGGAGTATGTCCGGTTCGATTTCTTCGATGGTCAGGAATTTAAAACTCGATATCAGCTTCCCTGAAAAAAAATCAGGGGACTCTTTCTGCTCCATGGCGCCAATTTTAATTTTCCGGAGCCCTGCATCTACTTCCTCCAGGTTGTAGATAATAGACCTGGGGAACTCGCGGTTCAGGATAAGAAACTCAAGCGTATGGGTCAGCGAAGGCATCGTCTTATAATGGATCCTGCTCATGTCGTAGGCCTCTGTACTTTTTAAGAGTGTCACACTCTGAAAATTCTCCACTGCTTTGCCAAGTTTTTCTTTCCCTGCTTTCTTTATATCCGTCATTTTCGATATGATGATTCTTGATATCTGGCCGGCGGCCTCGATATGAGTACCCAGCCTGATCAGGGACCAGGTATCGTTATGAAGAAGGCTGTTCTCTATGTAGCTGTTCACGATAGCCGTCTGACTACAGACCATCTGGGTAAAATCAAGAATTTTTTCTTCTGACAGATTCTTGGTCGGGAACGAATTGACGCTATGATAAAACTTGTTAATGGATTCCCACAGTTCGGAAGAAAGCACATCACGGGCGCCACGCGCATTTTCACGCGCGTTGACGATACAACTTTTGATCGAAACCGGGTTATGCTCATCCATCATAATTTTAAATATGATGTCATGATCATCAAAATCGGCGCTGAAGTCCGCTTCAAGACTCGTCATATCGCAAATGGAATGAAGCACGAATTCTTTCCTGGAAAGCACGGGGGCGTCCAGCGACGAGAAATAATGAACATTGATGTAACGACTGGTATGCTGGGCTCTTTCCAGGTACCTTCCCATCCACAGTAAGCTATTAGCAATTCTTGAAAGCATGCATGATTTTATTTTCCCAATACCCAGGTATCTTTAGAACCTCCGCCCTGAGATGAGTTAACAATCAAACTTCCCTTTTTCAGGGCTACTCTTGACAAGCCACCTTTCAGTACAAAGGGAGTTCCTTTACCCATCAGGCAAAAGGAGCGCAGATCAATATGTCTGGGTTCAAAAAATTCCTGTTCTTCAATATAGGTAGAATGTACGGATAAAGACATGATCGGCTGCGCAATGTATTTACGGCGATTTTTCTTCACGACTTCTCTGAGCTTTTTCTTTTGATCAGCCGTGGCCCGGTCACCGATAAATACGCCGTACCCTCCCGATTCATCGACCGGTTTTACCACAAGTTCTTCCAGGTTATCCATCACAAACTTCAGGTCTTCGTCGATTTCACAACGATAGGTCTTGACATTTTTCAGGATTGGTTCTTCGGCCAGGTAGTAGCGGATCATTTCAGGCACATAGGAATATACCGCCTTATCGTCGGCAGCTCCGGTTCCCGGCGCATTGATAATATTGACATTGCCGCTCAGGTAGCTTCCCATCAGGCCGGGGACTCCAAGCATCGAATCGGGCCTGAAGCAAAGAGGATCCAGAAAATCATCGTCCACCCTTCTATAAATTACATCGACACGGCTCGGACCGTGAATGGTTTTCATGTACACAAAATTGCGGTCTACAAAAAGATCCCGGCCTTCGACCAGCTGAATGCCCATGCTTTGAGCGAGGAAAGAATGTTCGTAATAAGCAGAGTTATACATACCCGGTGTCAACACAACGCAGTTTGGTTTATCCACTCCGTCGGGCGCCATGGACTGCATCATCGCGAGCAATTGCTCGGGATAATCGTTCACCGGCATGACTTTATGGTTCATATAAATATTGGATAAAGTTTTCTTCATGGCTTCCCGGTTTGAAAGCACGTAGCTCACTCCGGAAGGGCAGCGTAAATTATCTTCCAGCACATAATACTCACCATCCTTATGCTTGATAAGGTCGGTTCCGCTGATCTGGGTGTAAATACCAGCGATAGGAGAAAAATTCACCATCTCCTTGAGATAAAAGTTTGAAGAAAAAATCAGGTCGGCCGGAATAATGCCGTCGCGGAGGATCATCTTCTTATGATAGATGTCATGGAGGAACATGTTGATAGCCATGTTCCGCTGGATTACACCCTGCTCGATCCTCTTCCATTCATCGTTGGGAATAATTCTGGGAAAAAGATCGAAAGGAAATATTCTTTCCACTCCTTTAAGATTCTCATTGTAGACCGCAAACGTAATGCCCTGGTTGAAGAAAGAAAGCTTCGCGTAATCATTCAGTCTTTTTAAATCATCCACCGAAAACTTATTAAACTGATTAAGAATCTTTTCATAGGATTTTTTTGCCTTGCCGGTAGATTCAAAAACTTCATCCAGAAGATTTGCCGGATGGGGGTAAGAGGCAAAAAAAGGTGCTATTTCAGCAATTGCGGTACTTTTCATAGGCATTTTAAAATTTTTAATAATATTTATTGTCTCCCGTTCTTATAATCCACAAAAAGCTTTACCAGAAAGCTCATTGATATCATAAACAGCACAATGAAGTAGAGGTTTGTAAAAAGCTCCGTCCATTTCATATTTAATGCAATTTCTGAGTACCAATTATGGGTTGCATCGGATCTTCATCCATTATAAGTCCAATCTTGTTTATGATGAATAAACCGGAAAGGGTACTAAAGAGTGTTTTGTTCATAACATCGCTTTTAACTTAATGTGATCAAAATTATAGGACAATATTATAATTAGTAACGTCTTTTTTAAAAAATAGGTTATTTTTTTAACCTGATATTTAAAATTTACATAATTATTTCAAAAAATACCTTATTTTTTAA